>JAQWCZ010000347.1 GCA_028705705.1 Paludibacter sp. | reverse complement strand
CGGACAATTAATCATTGAAGATAATACTTCAGATGAGATTGAAATTTACAATATTTCAGGCGTTATGGTTCAAAAATATCAGGCCCATACAACAAGAATCGCCCTTGATTCTTTTCAAAAAGGGGTATATTTAGTTAAAATTGGTTCTAAAATACAGAAAGTTTTATTTTGATAAATAAGTGACATCAATAGATTCTTCGCTTCGCTCAGAATGACAACATGTCGTAATGAGTTTGGTAAGCAGAGGGTAGTTTGACGGTAATATGTCTACTAACCTTTGCAATAATTTAACTAATTGATTGTCATCTCAAACGAAGAGATAGCTCTCTTTTTTTGCACATTTTGAAGAAATATGTGTAGCAACAATGAAAAAAAATGTATTAACTTTGTGCGCGTTTAAAAATCAAAAACGGAAAAATTGATATTAAATTAAAACCAAAGTTTATGACTTTAAAGAAAAACATTATCGCATTGCGACAAAAGAAAGCCCTGGTTCAAATGGGTGGAGGAAAGAAAGCCATCGAGAAACAGGCTGCAATGGGTAAAATGACTGCCCGTGCACGTATCCTTTATTTGTTGGATGTGAATTCATTTCATGAATATGATTTATTTGTGGAACATGAAGAACGCAATTTCGGGATGGAAACGAAAGAACTTGCCGGAGATGGTGTAATAACCGGCACCGGCACTATCAATGGAGCTCCTGTATGTATCTATGCACAGGACTTTACTGTAATGGGTGGTTCGCTGGGTCTGAAACATGCCCGTAAGATTACTAAAATTATGGATCATGCTCTGAAGATGAAAATGCCTTGTATCGGGATCAACGACTCGGGTGGTGCACGTATTCAGGAAGGTATCGGTGCATTAGCCGGTTATGGCGAAATTTTTTATCGCAATACTATGGCCTCCGGTGTAATTCCTCAGATCTCAGTAATCCTGGGTCCTTGTGCTGGTGGTGCGGTGTATTCTCCAGCGCTGACTGACTTCGTGTTCGTGGTAGAAAATATTTCCAAGATGTTTATTACTGGTCCGAATGTAATTGAAACAGTATTGGGTGAAAAGATATCTCAGGAAGATCTGGGTGGTGCCCGTGTTCATGCCGAAATCACCGGAAATGCACATTTCTATGCTCAAACAGAAATTCAGTGTCTGAATCAAATCAAAGAACTGATTGGTTTAATTCCACACAGCAACCAGGAAAAAGCTGCTAAAACAGCTCCGAAGAAACCAACATTCAATAAAAACCTGGAAAACATTATTCCTTCAGATCCGAAACAACCTTATGATGTACGTGAGATCATTTTTGCACTTACTGATGAATCAAAATTTCTCGAAGTACAGGAGCTTTGGGCGCCTAACATTGTGATTGGTTTTGGTCGCATGGATGGTGAAACTGTTGGTTTTGTGGCTAATCAGCCTATGTATCTGGCCGGAGTGCTCGATTGTGATGCCTCTGATAAAGCTGCCCGTTTTATTCGTTTCTGTGATGCTTTCAACATTCCAATTGTAACATTGGAAGATATGCCGGGTTACCTGCCGGGTGTTGACCAGGAACATGCAGGTGTAATACGTCACGGCGCAAAAATGTTGTATGCTTATTCAGAAGCTACTGTGCCTAAAATTACGGTAATCCTGCGTAAAGCCTACGGAGGTGGTTACATTGCCATGAATTCCCGTCACTTGGGTGCCGACTTCATGTTCGCATGGCCGGGTGCCGAAATTGCTGTAATGGGGCCGGAAGGAGCTGCCAACATCATTTTCCGTAAGGAAATTATGGAAGCAGAAGATCAGGATGCCATGCGTCAACAAAAAGTGGAAGAATATATTGAGAAATTCGCGAATCCATTTGTAGCTGCTGCCAAAGGTTATATTGATGCCGTGATAGAGCCACTCGAAACACGTGAATTGATTTTGCATGCATTAGAAGTTTCTAGAAATAAAGACGATTATCGTCCGTATAAAAAACACGGCGTTCCTCCATTCTGATTTATTTTGCTGTATTTATTTTTTTAGAAGTAGAATTTAAAACAAATCATCATGGCAAAAAAAAATCAGGAATTTGTTGAATTTGCTGTTACTGCAAGAAAATATAAAACTTTGCTGTCGAACAAATTCAAAAATCGAAAAGTTTGGGTCGATCCAAATCCTTATGAGATTCAATCATTTATTCCGGGAACGATTATCGAAATATCGGTTCAAGAAGGTGATGTGGTACAGGAAGGCGAACCTTTACTCATTCTGGAAGCAATGAAAATGCAAAACCATATCCAGATGCCTTTTACTGCGAGAATTAAGAAAATCAATGTTAATGTGGGTGACAGAATCCCGAAAGATATGTTGATGATTGAATTGGAAGCGGCGGCGGAGGAGAACGAATAGTTAAATAGTGATCAGTGTTTAGTGGTTAATTAATGGCTGACTAAAACTAAAAACTAATAATAGAGTTTATTTGAATTAATTTATTATACAATTGAATTTCAACAATATTGATTTATATTTTTCGTTAATAATTCATATTCTTAACCAATATGAATCATGCAATACGACAAGATTAAAAAGCGACCAGTTCAGTTTTTAAGTATTACAGGACTGAATTTCGAAGCTTTCAATTATTTGCTCCCCCATTTTAAAACGGAATGGGAGGAATATAATGACTATTTTACATTAGAGGGGTAACCACG
>JAQWCZ010000346.1 GCA_028705705.1 Paludibacter sp. | reverse complement strand
CGTTTGAATTACATTAGCTATAAAGACATAGCCAACACCATAATGAGGATCATAAAACCAGTCAATTAAGTTAGGAGCTTTCTCCATTAGTATGGGACAAATTACCAAAAAGAAAATATTAAAAGCGATATTTGTAAAAATCATCAGCAGTTTCAATACTGCAAATTTAATCGGACGTGATTTATAGCGTAAATAAGCAAAGGGGATAGACCCAAAAGCATCCATTGCGACAACAACACCAAGCATGGCTATGTATTCAGGATTAGAAGAATAACCAAGCAAATCAGCAATTGGCTGTGCAAAAACAACGCATAACACAGCAAAAATGAGGGACGTAAAACCAACGGAAATAATCGTATTACCATAAACCCTGGCGGAGATTTCAGGATGTTTATTGGCAAAACGGAAAAAGCCGGTTTCCATCCCATAAGTCAGAATAACCAGCAACAGAGCAGTCCATGCATATAGATTTGCAACCACACCATAGTCTGCCGAACCTGTTAATACATAAGTGTAGAGTGGTACCAGCAACCAGTTTAGGAATTTCCCAAGGATGCTGCTGATTCCATATATGGCGGTTTCCTTCGCCAGGTTTTGCATTTTTCTTTCAGCCATTTGTACAAGAATTGCCGGATGTTATTTTCTGAATTTACTTAATATCTTATCAATAAATTTAATTTCAGGTGATGGTTCCATATCCTCTTTTGTTAAATAACCTCCTTCAACCAGGTAAGTTATTGCTTCTTCCAAACGATCTTCTTTAACCTGAAGTTTAGCCCCACCGTTTACATTGGCAATATATGCACGATTGTTGATTTCGTCTTTCGTATAACAATCTATCCCATATGATTCCAGGTAAATTTTTACCATTTCCAAATCCGATGAACTGTTAAAAGTTCTGATTGTAACCAATTGTTCCATAGTCGAATCTTTTAAACAAAATTCCGTTGTTTTTTCAAATGTTCATATGCCTCATTCACAGCCCTGAACTTCTCCGTAGCCGATTTTTTGATGTCATCGCCCAGGTTTGCCACTTTATCCGGATGGTATTTCATGGCCATCCTGCGATATGCTTTTTTAATATCATCATTTGTAGCTGTTGTTTCTATTTCCAACGCTTTGTATGCCCAGTTTTCATCCACATGTTTGATATAGGGCGCTTTTAACGATTCAAACTCTACGCTGCTGATGTTAAATATGCCAGCGATGCGGCGGATAACCTGTAATTCGGGCGTATTGACATCCCCATCAGCATAGGCGATGTCGAACAACAACCGAATCAGTTGTAATTTAGCGGAATAATTCATGTACTGGTTGATTTGTTGCGCGACTTCCACTTCGTTGATGGGTTGGTCTAACAATTTTTTCAATATCTGAAGTGCTTCCAAAGCTCCTTCTTCTCCGAAATTGGCAACCAGAAACTTTTTAACCACATCCAGTTCCGCCTTTTGTACCCTACCGTCGGCTTTCATAACGCATGCAATCATCACCAGCAGACTGGCCTTAAAATCCCGTTCGGTTGTGCGACGGGTTTGTGTGTGAGTGCTACTTGTTGTTGTGCTTTCGCCAAACAACGAACCCAAAGCAAAGCCAATAATTGCTCCAATCGGACCCCCAAAAGCCCAACCCAAACCGCCACCAATCCATTTAGCAAAATTTCCCATATACCATTTTATGTAAAAAATTTATTTTACGGGACGTAAGCATTACGTCCCTACATTATTGTCATTTCCCCACTGATACTCACCCCCAGCCATTTCTTTACTTCTTCAGGCAATTGGTATTCTCCTAATAAATACATCAGTTTGGTGACTAATGCTTCGGTTGTACAGTCATAGGCACTGATAACTCCTGCATTCAGCAAATTCAGACTTGTTTCGTAACGCCCCATCTCAACCGTACCTGTACTGCATTGCGATTTATTCACGATGATAATCCCTTTTTCATTGGCAGATTTCAGGGCCTCGTGAAGCCAGATTCGTCGAGGTGCATTGCCCGCTCCAAAACTTTCCAACACTACCGCCTTTAATCCGGGTGTATTTAGTATGGATTGAACGACAATTTCAGAAATTCCGGGAAAAAGCTTCAGTACCACAATATTCGGATCGGTATTAAGCCTTAATCTCAACCGGGCATTTGGTTCCGGATAATGAATGTAATTCCTGAAATACTTGATGTGTACCCCGGCTTTCGCCAAAGGCGGATAGTTGTATGAATGAAAAGCGTTGAAATGTTCTGCGTTCTTTTTGGTTGTGCGGTTTCCACGAAACAGTGTATCTTCAAAAAAAATACAAACTTCAGGAACAATTGCTTGTCCGTGTTCTTTTGCTGCAGCAATTTCAATGGCTGTCAGTAAGTTTTCCTTGGCATCCGACCGCATCATGCCGATGGGTAGTTGAGCACCAGTGAAAATAACCGGTTTAGACAGGTTTTCGAGCATGAAACTCAGCGCAGATGCTGAATAAGCCATGGTGTCGGTACCATGTAAAATAACAAAGCCATCGAAATCAGAATAATTCTCTTCTATGCAAATAACGATTTTGTCCCAGGTGACAGGATGCACATCAGATGAATCAATAAGTGGGAGAAACGGAATGCTTTTGATGTTGATTCCGGTTTGTTTCAATTCCGGTAACAATTCCTGAAGTCGCTCGAAATCAATCGGTCGC
>JAQWCZ010000345.1 GCA_028705705.1 Paludibacter sp. | reverse complement strand
ATGAGGCATTGAAGTTCCTGGCCAAAAAATACCACATCGAATTTGAAGAACGGGAGCTAACTGATGAAGAAAAGGAAATCCGGAACGACCGTGAGAGCATGTTCCTAGTCAATGATTATGCCAGGCAGTATTTTACGAATAACCTGCACGGTCACATCGACGGCAAATCCATTGCCATGGCCTATTTCAGGGAAAGAGGTTTCCGGGAAGATATCATCCAAAAATTTCAACTGGGATACAGTCTCGATCAGCGGGATGCTTTTACACAATCAGCCATTAGCAAGGGGTATAATAAAACCTACCTGGTTAAAACCGGTCTCACACTCGAACATGAAAACGGACAACTATCCGATCGTTTCCGGGGCAGGGTGATGTTCCCCGTTCATTCTCTGTCGGGAAAAATCGTGGCATTCGGTGGTCGTATTTTACGCAAGGATGAGAAAATGGCCAAGTATGTCAACTCACCCGAATCGGATATTTACCACAAAAGCAACGAGCTTTACGGCATCTTTTTCGCTAAAAAATCAATTGTAAAAGAAGATCGCTGTTTTTTGGTGGAAGGATATACCGATGTGATTTCGATGCATCAAAACGGCATCGAAAACGTGGTGGCTTCATCGGGCACTTCGCTTACACCGGGGCAAATCAGGATGATTCATCGCTTTACCGAAAATGTGACCGTGATTTACGATGGTGATGCCGCAGGAATCAAAGCATCATTGCGGGGGATTGATTTGTTGTTAGAAGAGGGTCTTAATATTAAGGTATTGCTGTTGCCCGACGGGGAAGATCCGGATTCATTCGCACAAAAACACAATTCGGCAGATTTTATTCAATTTGTAGAGAAAAACTCGGTGGACTTCATTCGCTTCAAGACCAATTTGTTGTTGGAAGATGCTGGTAATGATCCGGTTAAACGGGCAGGTCTCATCATTGATATAGTGAAGAGCATATCGATTATCCCGAATCAGGTGATCCGGGCGGAATATGTAAAGGAATGCAGTACGCTCCTGCAAGTGGATGAGGCCATGTTGTACCACGAAATCAACAAACTGAAAAAGGCGGAACAAGGAAAGATGCAGACGAGTACATCTCAAGCACAAGCAGTGCAGACGGAGGTTGCGCAGCAACCTCCCCTCAGCCAGTCTCCCCAGTCAGGAAGATACTTCCAGGAAGAAAGAAATATCCTGCAGACACTGATTCGGTACGGTAAAATGGATATGCAACATCCTGACTTGAAAAAACAGGCAAAGGAACCATTGATTGTGGCAGATTTCATATACGAAGAAATAAACCGCGACGGTATTATGTTCAGTACGTCCGAACATCAGCAGATATTAAAAGAATACGAAACGCATTATCAGGAAGATAGTTTCAATGCTGAAAAGCACTTTCTGTATCACCCCGAACAGTCCATCGCCCAGCTCACGGCCGATTTGGTTACCGATAAATATACCCTGAGTAAGATTCACGCCAAAATAAAGGAAGTCAAAACAGAAGCAGATAAACTGCATGAGTTGGTTCCCAGGGTGATATTTGAGTTCAAAAACAGGTTGGTGCTCGACATCATCAAAGAAAAGCTGTTGCTTTTAAAAGAAGCTTCAGAAGCGAAAAACCAGGTACTGGAGGATGAAATAATGCAGGAACTGAAAGCACTGGATGAAATCAAACAAAACCTGGCGAAAGAGTTGGGGACAAGGGTGATAACGAAATTATAAAACAATACATCAAGACCTGTCAGGTTTTTAAAACCTGACAGGTCTGAAAATAGAACCACCATGTTCTTATTCGACAACATAATTTTTGGCCCGGTGAAAAGCCGGCGTTTGGGGGTGTCTCTGGGGATTAATTTACTTCCGGTGGATGCCAAAATCTGTTCGTTCGACTGCATTTATTGCGAATGTGGATTCAATACGACGATGAAAAAATCGCCATTGCCAACAAGAGAGCAGGTATTTGCAACTTTAGAAACCAAGTTAGCACAAATGGTGACAGCAAATGAATTACCTGACGTAATTACCTTTGCCGGCAATGGAGAACCTACGCTTCATCCGCAGTTTGAAGGTATCATCGACGATACCATCCTCCTACGCGATCGCTATTGTCCGGAAGCTAAGGTAAGCGTACTTTCCAATTCTACCCGCGTACACAAACCATCAGTATTCAGGGCTTTGCTTAAGGTTGACAACAACATCCTGAAATTCGATTCGGCATTTGATAAAACCGTTCAGCGTTTGGACCGCCCGGTTTCAAAGCATTTTGAGGTCAAATGGCAATTGGAGCAGTTGAAGAAATTTGAAGGAAATCTTATCATTCAGACCCTGTTCCTGCGGGGCAAACTGGCTGATGGAATCATCGATAATACAACGGAAGAAGAAATTTCCGCCTGGCTCGAAGCGTTGAAAATAATTCATCCAAAACAGGTGATGATTTACAGCATAGACCGCGAAACTCCAACGAAAGGACTTGAAAAGGTACCTTTAGAGACCCTGCAAAAAATTGCTGACAGAGCGAGGGCAATTGGATTTGATGTGATGGTGGTGTAGACCTTAGACGTTTGACCTTAGACTGTTGACAATAAAAAAAAGAATATGTCCAAAATCATCCTCGAAAACATGGAATTCCAGGCCAACCACGGTGTCATGGAACACGAAAAAATGCTGGGAAACACCTTCCTGGTGACAGTAGAAA
>JAQWCZ010000046.1 GCA_028705705.1 Paludibacter sp. | reverse complement strand
TCTATCTTCGGTGTCGATGATAGACTGAACCGGAGTTCCCAGCACCTTGATGTTGTATTTCTCGAAGATACCGGCTTTGTATAGCGCAACCCCGCAGTTCAGTGCGGTTTGTCCTCCGAACGATAAGAATACGCCATCCGGTTTTTCTTTTTCAATTACCCTTTCGACAAAATCAGGAGTGACAGGAAGGAAATAAACTTTGTCGGCAATGCCTTCTGATGTTTGTACGGTGGCGATGTTCGGGTTAATCAATACTGTTTGAATACCTTCTTCTTTGAGGGCTTTCAGCGCCTGCGAGCCCGAGTAGTCGAATTCTCCGGCTTCCCCGATTTTGAGGGCTCCCGAACCCAGTACAAGTACTTTTTTTATGGTTCCTTTTTCAGCACCCTGGTATTCCTGTTTACGAACCAATCGTGCATCCATTTCCGCTTCAATGAGTTGGGGAATGGATTTATTGTTTTCAGCAAGTGTTTTGATGAATACGTCGAAGAGAAATTCCGTGTCGGTCGGACCAGAAGCTGCTTCCGGGTGGAATTGTGCCGAGAACCAGGGCTTGGTTTTGTGCCGGATACCTTCGTTTGTTCCGTCGTTCATGTTGATGAACAAGGGTTCCCAGTCGGCACTCAGCGTATTGTTATCAACCGCAAACCCATGATTCTGGGTAGTGATGAAAGCCCGTTGGGTTCCGCAGAGTTGAACCGGTTGGTTATGGGAGCGGTGACCGTATTTCAGTTTATATGTTTTTGCACCGCCGGCAATCGATAGCAATTGGTTTCCCATGCAGATACCAAAAATCGGTTTGTCGGTTTGCATGGCTGTACGGATATTATTTACCGTTATATCGCAGTAGGCAGGGTCACCCGGTCCGTTCGATATAAACAAGGCATCGTAATCAAGCCGGTTAAAATCATAATTCCAGGGTACGCGGATAACCGTTGTGTCTCTTTTCAGCAAGCAACGAATGATATTTTGTTTCACGCCGCAGTCAACCATAACCACCTTATTCTTCCCGTTTCCGTAGGTGATGACTTCTGTGCAACTCACCTTGGCCACCTGGTTTTCATCATCAGGGTTGATAAACTCAATGTCTTCTTCATCCGGAAAGACTAATTTACCTTTCATGGTTCCTTTCTCACGTACCATTTTGGTCAGTTCGCGGGTATCAATCCCGTATATTCCCGGCACTTCATTTTCAATCAGCCATTCACTCAGACTTTTGGCGGCGTTCCAGTGACTGTATTGAAAAGAAAAATCGGAAATAATCAAGCCTGTTACCTGGATTTTTTCCGATTCATAAAATGTGGATAGTTGGTTTTGTATGACATCACCCGGAACCCCGTAATTGCCGACCAGCGGGAACGTTATTGTTAAGAGCTGTCCCGCATAGGATGGGTCGGTTAAACTCTCTGGATAGCCAACCATGGCGGTGTTAAAAACAACTTCACCGGCTACCGGTTTTTGGAAACCAAAGGATTTTCCTTTAAAAACGGTTCCATCTTCTAAAACAAGATGAAAAGGTTTGTGCATTTGCATAAATTGTTAAGTGGGTTTTTATAAGTCCCAAATTCCTGCAAAAGTACAAAAAAGATTGGGTGTGGCAATAAAATAAAGACAAAATGATAGTTAAATTTTGAATAAAAAACAGTTGGTAATTAATCTGCCGTAAATAAGTTTACATTTTGTGCTGTTTGCCTCTATTTTGATGACGTTTATCAAAACTCTGAACTAAAATGGAACTTAATATTTTTAAAATCATTTTGCGCCATTTGCAATACATAATTTGAATCAGCCAGAAAAACATCGCGTCCTTCCTTATCGATTGCCATGAATTGTGCCTTGCGTTTTTTGAAGTTTTCGAGTTCGGTGAGGTTGTCGCTTTCTATCCAGCAGGCTTTGTACAAGTTAATCGGTTCCCAGCGGCATTGTGCGCCGTATTCATGGAGGAGTCTGTATTGGATAACCTCAAACTGAAGTTGTCCGACTGTACCGATAATCTTGCGGTTGTTAAACTGATTCACGAATAACTGGGCAACTCCTTCGTCCATCAACTGATTAATGCCTTTTTCCAATTGCTTGGTTTTCATTGGGTCGGCATTCTCGATGTATTTAAACATCTCGGGGGAAAAGCTGGGTAGTCCTTTAAAATGCAGATTTTCACCCGATGTCAGCGTGTCGCCAATTTTAAATGTGCCTGTATCCGGCAAACCTACTATATCACCGGCATAAGCCTCATCAACCGTTTCTTTCTTTTGCGCCATGAAGGCAGTTGGTGCCGAAAAGCGCATCAATTTACCATGACGGACGTGTTTGTAATTCACGTTTCTTTCAAATTTACCGGAGCAGATTTTTACAAAAGCGATACAACTGCGGTGGTTAGGGTCCATGTTAGCATGTATCTTGAAAATGAATCCGGAGAAGTTTTCTTCATAAGGAATTACTTCCCTTTCAAGGGTGTGAACCGGACGGGGAGAAGGAGCGATTTCCACAAAACAGTCGAGAAGTTCTTTAACTCCAAAAGTGTTTAATGCAGATCCGAAAAACACAGGAGCCAAATCACCTTCGAGGTATTTTTCTTTATCAAAAGCAGAATAAACTCCTTCGATAAGCTCCATGTCCTCTCTCAGTTTTTCCGCATCTTTATCTCCAACGAGTTTGTTCAGTTCTGCACTGTTAATATCAGCCAACTGAACCGATTCGCTTATGGTTTGTTTGTTAGGTGTGAAAAGTTCGAGATTGTCCTTATATATATTGTACACGCCCTTGAAGGAATAACCCTGGTTGATCGGCCAGCTTAGCGGGCGTACGTGGATACCCAGTTCTTTTTCCAGTTCGTCCAATAAATCAAACGGATCTTTTCCTTCACGGTCCATTTTGTTTACGAAAATCATCACCGGTGTTTTTCGCATACGACAGACTTCCATCAGCTTACGTGTTTGTGCTTCAACCCCTTTGGCGGTATCTACCACAATGATTACTGAATCAACGGCAGTCAGCGTGCGATAAGTATCCTCTGCGAAGTCCTGGTGACCGGGCGTATCCAGGATGTTGATTTTATAGTCCCTGTACTCGAAACCCATCACCGATGTCGCAACCGAAATGCCACGTTGCTTTTCAATTTCCATCCAGTCTGATGTCGCTGTTTTCTTGATTTTATTCGATTTAACAGCACCGGCAACGTGAATTGCGCCTCCGAAAAGCAATAACTTTTCAGTCAGCGTTGTTTTTCCCGCATCGGGGTGAGATATGATGGCAAATGTTCTGCGACGATTGATTTCTGATTGTAAGCTCATTGTTGATGAGGGATATATGTGAATTTGATCGTAAGTTTTTCCAAAAAGAGCGCAAATTTACAAAAAAACAGGCAATTTTATGTATTGCCTTAAAAAACCCCCTTAAAAAATTTGTTTTTTCGTAACTTATAAGTTACCTTTGCAGTTGAAAACCAAACTTAATTATGGAGAAGATTCGGAAGATTATTGCTTATAAGCACTATTTTGAGGATTTTTTATCAAAACAACCTCAGAAAGTGCAAGATAAGATATATAAGATATATAAGATATTAGAAGCGGTAGAAACCCTGGAAAGAATTCCGTCGAACTATTTAAAACAAATTATCGGAACAAATGGTCTTTACGAAGCCAGAATTCAATTGGGAAGTGATATTTGGCGTGTATTCTGTTTCTTTGATGAAGGAAAGCTTGTGATACTATTAAGCGATTTCAGGAAAAAAACACAAAAAACGCCAGGATGCGAGATTGATAAAGCTGCAAAGCTTATGAAAGAGTATTTCGAATCAAAGTGAAATAAAATTTTGAACGTATGAAAACAAAAGAAAAAACACAAGATATTAACTCCTGGTCAGATATTAAAGACAGGGTTTACGGAAAAAAAGGAACAGCAAGACGTGATAATCTTGAAAGAGAAACAGAAGCCTTTAAAATTGGTTTGCTCTTGAGAAAAACAAGAGAATCCCGTAAGCTAACTCAGGAAGAATTAGGTAAAATTTTGGATAAAAAAAGGTCATACATTTCCAGGGTTGAAAATGATGGTAGTAATATTACACTGAAAACGTTATTTGAAATTGTTGAAAAAGGATTAGGTGGAAAAGTAAATATCTCGATTGAATTTTGAAATCCGGATTATCCCTTACACATGCTTCTCCGCATGATAAGATGACCTCACAAACGGACCACTTTCAACCATCTTAAACCCTTTTTCCAATGCAATCTCCTTGTATTCTTTGAATTTATCCGGATGAATATAGGCCGAAACAGGTGCGTGTTTCCGCGAAGGTTGCATGTACTGACCAATGGTAAGAATAGAACAGTTATGAGCCAGGGCATCATCCATCAGTTCAAGAATTTCTTCTTCCGTTTCGCCCAGTCCAAGCATGATGCCTGTTTTAGCTCTGAAACCCCTTGATGCAATGTGTTCAATTACTTTCAGGCTTGTGTCGTATTTTGCTTTGGTACGAATCTGGGGAGTGAGCCGTCTGACTGTTTCCAAATTATGCGAAATTACATTAGGCTTTTCTGCAATAATCAGGTCAATTAATTCAGTATTGCCACTGAAATCTGGAATCAGCACTTCTAATGTAGTGCCTGGGTTGGTTGTTTTGATTGCCCGGATGGTTTCAGCCCAGAAACCGGCGCCAGCATCCGGCAGGTCATCACGGTCAACTGAAGTTATGACCGTATGCCTCAGGTTTAATTGCTTGATTGTGTCGGCCACTTTCTGAGGTTCAGCAGGGTCGGGTGGAAGCGGGCGTCCGGTAATTGTGTTGCAAAATTTGCAGGCGCGTGTACAAATATCTCCCAGGATCATCAGGGTAGCAGTGCCCCTGCTCCAGCATTCGCTTTGATTCGGACAGCGACCGCTGGTGCAAATGGTGTTTAATCCCTTTTCCTTGATAAGTCCGTGTACATTGGCATATTTTGCTTCACTGTATAATTTATTGCGTAACCATTCCGGTTTGCGTACATGTTCCATAATTTATTTTTTTAATAAAGAATTCTTCAGCTCGGTAACCGACATGCCGGTCATGTTTTTGATGACCCGCTTCAGTGAGTCTGCTGAACTGAATCCACATTTTTCAGCCAGAATCTGATTGGTAGTTAATGGATCTTTGAGTATGTTTCTTTTAACCTCTTCCACCCTGAAATTGTTCACAAAGGTACAAAAATTCTGCTGGTAATGTTGATTGATAAAGTTAGATATATACGTTCTGTTGGTTCCTGTAATATTGGCTAAGTCAACAATTGTAAGACTTTCATTCAGATAGATTTTTTGTTCTTCAAATAAATGAATAATTTTGTTTAAAAGAAGGTTATTTGATATTTCAATTTCTACCTGTTCTTCATTTGTTGAATTTTTAGGTACTTCTGGTATTACAGGTGCAAGTTGAAAAACAGATTTTTGTTTATATCCCATGTAGCCAACAACAAACAACAAACTACTGAAAATAATGGATGCAATCCCGATTAAAATCAATTCGTTTTTAAAGAAGTCTCTACCTAAAGAAGCTAACATAATAGAAAAAATACCGGTTAATATCATGGAAATATTCAGAATCTTTACATTTCTGTTTTTACCATCTTCAAAATCAGAATAGTATTGTTCAGCTTTTAATGCATAATGTTTTAATAATTTGGAACTTTCTATCATCAATAATATCACTTGAACAATAAAAAGGAAACGAATCATCGTAAATACAAATTTCACGAATTTCAATTCAGATGATTCTATAACAAAATCTTTTTCAAAAGTCCATGTTTTATAGGCATCAAAATCACAAAAAAGGACTCCTGCTGAATATAATAATACTAAAAAAACAGGTAATAGGAGAAACTTCGAATGTTTATGCCAAGAGAATTTATCATCAACAGTTAACAGTCTTAAATAAATATAATACATTGGATATACGATCAAAGAAGAAAACTGGTACAAAGGATCCATATACGGATATATTTCTTTCAGTGGATAATAAAATATAAAGTGTGAAATGTAAATAATACCCGCGAAAATCATAAATTTACCAAGAAATTTTCTTGCCGGAGTGGCTTTTCTATCTATAATATTCAGAAGGACTGCCCAGAATAAAGTTACGTAAATAGGATTTAATAGGAGTACTGTTTTAAACATAGAGAGAATTTTATGGCAAATCTAATAAAAAAACAGACAATATTTACATATTGTCCTGTTTTTTTTACCAATTGTACCATTCGAATTTTATTTACAATTTACATTTGCATCATGTTAACGGACTAATTGTTAACTTTTATATTTTAAAACTCGTGTACAACACTTGATTATACAACCGAGAATTTTTCTGATAGTTTAACAACCCGGGAATTAATTTAATTTCCGGGTTTTTTTGTTGGTTATTATTACTATTTTTGTAAACGAATTTTGATGGATCATTAAAAACCTTAGTAAAACTTCAGTAAAAACAGCCATGCAACTGTTTCCCAATGCCAAGATTAACATAGGACTTAATATTTTAAAGAAAAGACCAGATGGCTATCACAACATCGAAACTGTATTTTATCCGATTGGACTGAAAGATGAGTTATATGTAGCCAGAAGTGAATATTTATCTACCAGGAAAGTTGATTACAATTTAGAAGTTTTCGGTGCAGAACTAACAGATGATCCGGAAAAAAATTTGATTATCAAAGCACTTCGTTTGATTCAGAAGGATTTTAATATCGAACCGGTTGATATTCACCTAAGGAAAAATATTCCTTTTGGTGCAGGTTTAGGTGGTGGTTCTTCCGATGCCGCTTTTATGTTGAAAGCGTTGAATGATTTATTCGAACTACAACTATCTGAAGAAAAACTTGAAAAATATGCTGTTAAACTTGGTGCTGATTGTCCTGTTTTTATCCGGAATAAACCGGTATTCGCGAGTGGTATAGGGAATGAATTTACACCGGTAGAACTATCTTTAGAACATTATTGTTTTGTGCTGGTGAAACCTGATGTGTATGTTTCAACCCCCGAAGCTTATGCTTCTGTGGTACCCCGCTACCCTGAAAATAATTTACTGGAAATAATTAAAGAACCTGTATCCGTTTGGAGAAATTACCTGAATAATGATTTTGAACTGGCAGTATTCAGTAAGTATCCTGTTATTAAGGAAATTAAGGATACCTTATATAAAATGGGAGCTGATTATGTTTCCATGTCAGGTTCCGGATCTTCCGTCTATGGTTTATTTAAAGATATCCCCGACGGTTTAAAAAAGTTTGATAAGTATTTCACTTTTGTTGATAGCTTTTAATGTTTCTGTATTGCCTTTGTGGGTAAATAGTGTAAATTTGCCTTCCATTTAAAAATTTTATCATGCCGGAAAAACAACCGTACAACAATAAACGTCAACCCCAGACTCCTGTAATTTCAGCCAATGAATTTGGAAAATTGCCTCCCCAGGCGCCGGAACTTGAAGAAGCTGTACTGGGTGCCATTATGCTCGAAACTGACGCCTATTCGATGGTATCGGAAATTATCAAACCGGAATGTTTTTATAAAATTGCTCATCAGAAGATTTTTGAATCCATTCAATCGCTTGCCGTACATCAACAGCCGGTTGATATGCATACAGTAACTGAACAACTCAGAAAAGACGGAACCATTGATGAAGTAGGTGGACCTTATTATATTACCTTACTCACTGCTAAAGTAAATTCTGCAGCGCATCTTGAATATCATGCCAGAATTATTGTTCAGAAATATCTTGCACGAGAACTCATCCGTGTTTCATCTGAGATTCAGACCAAAGCATTCGACGATAAAACCGATGTGGATGATTTGATGCAGGAAGCTGAAGGTATGTTGTTTGAGATTTCACAACGAAACCTTAAAAAAGATGTGGTTCAGATTAACCCGATAATTGAGGAAGCTCGCAACAGAATGGTGCAAGCTGCAAAGAAACAGGGTGCAAGTGGGGTACAAAGTGGTTTCCATAGTTTAGATAAAATTACGTCAGGTTGGCAGAAATCGGATTTAATCATCATTGCTGCCCGTCCCGCGATGGGTAAAACTGCATTCATTCTGTCTATGGCCAAAAATATGGCTGTAGATTATAATACACCTGTTGCCGTTTTTTCACTTGAGATGTCGAATGTGCAATTGGTAAATCGTCTGATCATGAATGTCTGTCAGCTCGAAGGTGAGAAGATCAAAAATGGTCAGTTGGATCAGTATGAATGGGAAAAATTTGACAGAGACATCACACAGTTAATGGATGCACCTGTCTTTATTGATGACACACCCAGTTTATCTATTTTTGAACTTCGAAGTAAGGCACGCAGGTTGGTCAGAGAACACAAAATACAATGCATCATTATCGACTACCTTCAATTGATGAATGCATCGGGGATGAGTTTTGGTAGCAGGGAACAGGAAGTGAGTATCATTTCACGCTCGTTAAAAGGTCTTGCTAAGGAGCTGGACATTCCCATCATTGCACTTTCTCAGTTAAATCGTGGTGTAGAGGGAAGAACGGGGATAGATGGAAAACGTCCGCAATTGTCAGACTTGCGTGAATCGGGAGCTATTGAGCAGGATGCCGATATGGTTTGTTTTATTCATCGTCCTGAATACTATAAGCTTACTGAAGATGCGCAAGGCAATTCATTAATCGGTATCGCTGAAATCATCGTGGCAAAACACCGTAATGGTGCAACCGGCGATATTCAGTTGAAGTTTAAAAACGTTTATGCCAAATTTCTGAATAAAGATGACGATGATGATGAAAATGGTCCCGTACAAGGAGGATACCAGACGATTTCATCCAAAATGAATGATAGTAATTTCAATGGACATACCAATAAAGAATTTGGGTCAAGTTCACCTTTTGGCGGGTATGCAAAAGGTGATGAAACGCCGTTTTAGCGGAGAGTGGTTAGTGGTAGACCGAGACTGTAGACAGTAGACTGTACCCTTAAACTTTTAAACTTTTAAACTCTTAAACCACCAACCACCAACCACCAACCACTATTCATTTATAGGCTGTTTTTCGTGTTTGTGTTTGAACAGAATAGCAAACAGAATGGCGATGACTGCAGCGTAAGCAGCAAAGGTAAACCAGATGCCTTCCCAGTTTTTCATGCCGTCAACCATAAAATATTTATCGATAATTACTCCACTGGCAAAACTACCGATCATAGCGCCGAAGCCATTTGTCATCATCATAAACAAACCCTGTGCGCTGGATCTGATGGAAGTATCAGTTGTGGTTTCGATGAATAAGGATCCTGAGATATTAAAGAAATCAAAGGCCATTCCGTAAACCACCATAGAAAGAATAAGCATCCAGAGACGATCATCCGGATTTCCGAAACCAAAGAGAGCAAATCTCAAAACCCAAGCAACCATGCTCATTAACATTACGTTTTTGATACCGAATTTCTTTAAGAAAAACGGAATGGCCAGGATGAATAAAGTTTCAGATATCTGAGAAATAGACATGATGATGGTAGAATACCTTACCACAAATGATTCAGCATATTGAGGAATGTTTTTAAAATCATCCAGGAAAGTATCACCGTACATATTGGTCAGTTGCAGGGCAGCACCCAAAAACATGGAAAAAATGAAAAATAAAGCCATTTTGTAATTGGCAAAAAGTTTGAAAGCCTTTAATCCCAGAGAGTCAGCCAGATTGATGTCTTTTTTGCCTTTCAGGGGAGGAGGACAAGCAGGTAAAGTGAAAGAATATACCCCTAAAATTAAAGAAAATGTTGCAGAAAGATAGAACTGAACCTCTGTCGCTTTGTTACCGGTAAGATTCGTAATCCACATGGCAACAATAAAACCGATGGTTCCCCATACCCTGATAGGCGGAAAAACCTTTACCACATCATATCCATTCGATTTTAATGCATTGTAGGCAACTGAATTTGAAAGGGCGATGGTAGGCATATAAAAAGTCATGGCAACCAACATTACCCAGAAGAAAGTGTCGGGATCATTTACTTTAGTTAGTGAAAAAATGGCTATTCCGCTTAAGATATGGAGTATTCCATATAATTTTTCTGCATTAACCCATTTGTCGGCTACAATTCCAAATAAAGCAGGCATGAATACAGATGCAATCCCAAGTGTCGAGAACACGGCGCCGAAATCTGCACCTCCCCATTTGCGGTTTTCAAACCAAAAAACACCAATTGTAATTAACCAAGCTCCCCAAATCATAAATTGCAGGAAGCTCATAATCGTAAGTCTGAGTTTTAATCCCATTTTTTTATTTTTAATATTCTTGTTTATATGAAAAGTAAATTTAATCGTATAATAAGTCATAGTGAAAAAATAACACCTGAAATGGCTTATTTTTAAGAAATTGTGCACGCAAATTTAAACAAAACTTTGTTATTTCAAAATATTAATTTACCTTTGCAGCATATTTCTGTTCTTATTCAAAGCAAACCTGCTTTACATCAACCGATATAAAATACATTATTAAATTATTATTATTACAAACGTTTCAATCCACTCACGATTAAACTGTCCGGATGAACGTATTTGCAAAACTTTATGAGTAATTACAACCTCACCCAGCTTGAGTCAAAAGACATGACTGAGCTAAAAAAGATTGCGGCTGAGCTGGAATTAAAATTTTCCAATTCCGTTTCACAACAACAATTGGTTTATGATATTCTTGATCGCCAGGCTGTTGTCAACTCTCAACAGAAAGCCGCTAAAGAAAAGAGTAACCCCCAGAAAGGGAAAAGATCCAGGGTTTCGCTGAAGAAAAATACCGATCAGAAAGTCATGACTGCAACGGGTAAAAAAACCGTTCAGGCTGATGAACCCGAGAAAAAAGAGCCTGTAGAAGAAAAAAAGAAACAAACTTTGTCGTTAAAACCCAAGACGGCAAAAAAACCAGAATCAGAACCAGAACAAAAACAGGTTCAACAGATTCAACCAGAAACACCTGTTGTTGCAGATCAGGAAAATAAGGCAAAACAACAAAAAAAGCGTACTGCTAAGAAAACAGCCAAGGTTACAGTTGAAGAGAATAAGGTAATTTCAGAACCGGTAGTACTTCAACAAACTCCTGTTCAACAGACTCCCATAAAAGAAGAAGTTTCGAATCCTGAAAATGAAACCGGCAAACACGAAATCGTATTAGAAAAGAAACACGATAAAAATCAG
>JAQWCZ010000344.1 GCA_028705705.1 Paludibacter sp. | reverse complement strand
GTCCTATCAATCTCGACAAACTAAACAGCTTATTCTTCCAAAAACTATCCTCACGATACCCAATACAAAACACTTATTTTGACTATTTAAACCTTCAAACCGGACAACTCATCAACACGAGCCGACCGGAGCATTTTTCATCCAACTTTGTCACAACCGACACCATTCCCCTCGACATCATCAGCTCAATCGGGATTGTGGGTTATATTGAAGTGCCTGATTGGGTAATCCTGCGTAAAATGAGTTATCAGCTTGCGCTATCTGTCTTGCTGATTCTGATTGGAGCAGGAGGAATGGTATATTTGGGCAGAAGTTTTGTGGTTCAGTGGCGGTTGGAGAAACACCGGCAAGCATCCATCAATGCCATGACCCACGAATTCAAACGTCCTATCTCAGGGGCAATGGCTATGGTGGCTGTCATCCCGTTTTACCTCGAAAAAAATGATTTAACTAAAGTATCCGACTACGCGAGCAATACCCTGGTTGAACTGAATAAGTTAACGGCATATACTGAAAGAATCCAGCAAATCAGCAACAACAAAAAAAGATCTGTGGCGTTGAACAAAGAACAAATTGAAATCAGACCGTTTTTCGAATCTGTGTTACAGCGATATGCGCAAGACAATGACGAGAAAAGAGTGGTTATCAATCTCGTTATCAACACAGAAAAAACTTTTATCATGGTTGACCTGCTGCATTTCTCCAATGTAATAGACAATCTGGTTGAGAATGCCATTAAATATTCTGATAATGAGGTTAGCATCAACATTTCCGTCACTGACTTACAAAATGAACTTCAAATAGTGGTGGAAGATAATGGCATGGGAATTTCAGCATACGACCTCAAATTTATTTTCGACCGGTTCTATCGCAGTAACCGGAAAGAGATGAAGAACAAAGTAGGTTTCGGCCTGGGACTGACTTATGTAAAATCGATCGTGGAAGAGCACGGAGGCACTATCACTGCCGAGAGTAAATTAAACGAGGGGAGTAAGTTTACACTGAAGATGGTTTAAGATATAGATGACTAATAAGCTGATTAACGTAGCAAATGAAAAAGATACTGCTAATTGAAGATGATGTTTTTCTTGGTCAGGCATTACAAGATTTTTTTGCCAGCAATAATTTGTCTGTTTCCTGGGTAAAAGATGGCAATTCAGGTTTAAAATTATATAAGACTTTACATCCTGATTTGATTCTACTGGATGTGGCGCTTCCCGACATCGACGGTTTTGAGGTAATTACTGAGATTCAGCAAACAGATACCTCAACCCCGGTAATTTTCATGACCGGAACTGAGTTTAGTTGTGAACAACAAATCAAAGGTTTTCAGCTGGGCGCTATCAATTATTTAAAAAAACCAGTAATACCACAGGTTGTATTAGCCCAGATAAACAAATTACTCTTCCCACCACAGATAAAAAGATACACTTTCAATGACCTGAACATCAGCATCGACAATCAGGTTATAACAATTGATAAGAATGAAATTGTGTTGAAAGAAAAAGAAGCTAAGCTATTAACGCTTCTGTTAGAGAATAAAAATTGTGTTTTATCGAGAGAAGATATCTTAACAGCTATTTGGAAAGACAATCAGCATTATTTGAATAATGCCCTCGATTCGAATTTGTCGAGTCTCCGGAAAGCACTCCAACCTTTCCCTCGTATAAAAATCGTGAGTATTTACGGGGGAGGGATAAAACTGGGGTGTTGAATAGAGAACAAGAAATCAAATTAAACAAGGTGTTTTAACCAACTGCATCTTTCCACGACACAACTGTCCCCTGACTTCTTTCCTGATTATCGTCTCCACCATAAACCAAAGTTTTAGTATGTTCACGGTCAGATAGTTTTTCAAAGTAAGCAAGACCCTTGAACAGATCGGGCAATATTGTCTGCGTAGCCTTAAATTCAATTAAATTAAGTTTCTGCCCCTCTTGAATAATCATATCCACTTCATGTCCTTCGGAATCACGCCAAAACCAAACATCCTGAATTTTATTTTTATGATACATACGTTTTACATACTCGGCAATCATCATATTTTCAAACAAACTTCCTTTTACCGGATGAGTGAGGAGTTGATCTGCATTGTTTATTTTCAACAAAAAACAAAGTAATCCTGTGTCATAAAAATATAATTTCGGGGTCTTAACAATTCTCTTGCTAAAATTTTCATGATATGGATAAAGCTGAAAAACCACGTAACTGTTTTCCAAAGCCGACATCCAGGCTCTCGCTGTTGGCTGCGAAATACCACATTCGTTGGCAAGTGCATTCAAATTAAGTAGCTGACCTGCACGTGTCGCACTTAATGCCAAGAAATTTTGAAACAATCTTATATCTTTAACTGCAATCAACTCACTTACATCACGTTGAATATAAGTTTGAACATAATTGGAATAAAATATTTCTGAAGGGATATTCCTATTATAAATGGCCGGATAAAAACCTCTGATTATATTTTGCAGATAGTTTTCATTCAATAAACCTCCAGAAGACATCTCCTTGAAATCAAACGGAAAAAGTTTAAAAATGGCAACCCTACCGGCAAGACTTTGAGTGATATTCCTCATCAAATGAAAGTTTTGAGATCCAGACAAGATAAATTGTCCCATCAATCCACTGTCATCCACTAAAGTCTGAAGATAAGAAAATAACACCGGAACCCGCTGAGCCTCATCAATAATGACAT
>JAQWCZ010000045.1 GCA_028705705.1 Paludibacter sp. | reverse complement strand
TCTTCTAAATTCAGTCCTGTAATACTTAAAAACTGAACTGGTCGCTTTTTAATCTTGTCGTATTGCATGATTCATATTGGTTAAGAATATGAATTATTAACGAGAAATATAAATCAATATTGTTGAACATCAATTGTATAATAAATTAATTCAAATAAACTCTAATGTATGAATTCTCATTAAAAGCAGTTGATATAGCGGGTAATGAATCGGGTTTCAGCAATGTGTTGACAATGAAAACGGATACGGTTTGGAGTCGTCTGCTCGACATCGAAGAAGCTGATATGGGTATCGGTTATTTGTTTTACTATGGTGACAACATGGATTTGTCGGGCTTCCTTTTCGGTACCATGATGTCGGGATACATGGAGTGGACTGTTGACCTGCCAAAGGATACTACTTACAGGTTTATTACTCACTACACTACTGAAGAGTCATTTACTTATCCTATGCAGATTGATGTGAATGGAGTGAAAAAGGCGGAATATGAACTGAAACGTTTGCCTGATATGACCTGGTGGGGATATGAAGATGATCCCGGCTTTGTAATTTCCAAATTAGATGCAGGGAAGAGTCGCATCCGGTTAACTTCTTATGCAAAATATACACCGAATATGGACCATGTTAAGATTATGATTTCGGCTCCTTATGTTCCGGTTACTACTGTATTATTGGATACAACCGAAGTCAGGATGCAGGTGGATGAAACTTTTAAATTAAATGCGACAGTCTATCCATTTGATGCAACGGATAAGAGGATTGTCTGGACTTCTTCCAGAAATACTACCGCCAAGGTTGACGTCAACGGTGTGGTTAAAGCTATTGCTCTTGGTACTGCTACTATTAAGGCTGCTACTGTTGATGGTAACTATTCGGCATCGTGTGTTGTCACTGTGGGTGCTACCGGAATTGAAGACCTAAAATGGGATGACGATGATGTGACTATTTATTCGAATCCGGTTCAAAACGAGTTCTTTGTGAATATCTCTGACTTCGGAGGGGAAAAGAATGTTGATTTAAGATTGTATAATTCCCTATCTAATCTGGTTAAAAGTGTTAAAGTGCAAAACACAGGCAGTGAACATATATATAAATTTGATGCATCAGGACTTCCCAATGGAGTTTATTTCCTTCAGATTATCGGAGAAAAGAAAACCGGAGGAAAGAAAATCCTGATTTCAAAATAAATTATTTTCTATTCAATCTGGATTTTCGATATTGTTTATATCTATTAATTATTTAACCACACTAGTGTCCCAATTTTAATGGGATACTAGTGACAATATATTAATCCACTTCCTCAAATAAACACATTCAATTATTTATTCTATTTCACATAATTATTAGGTGAGCATGTTGTGTTTTTATGCATCTTTGTGAAGTGTTGAATTTTTTAATATAAAAAATTAATATAAATCTGTCCAGATTTATAAATTACCTCTCTCATTAATTAAACCTCTTCCAATTATAGGGGGAATCTTATTTTCTCTAAAACGATGTCAAAGTCACAGGAAATAACCCAAATTGATCTTTGGAACCATTTTATTAAAGATGGAGATGAAGCGTCGTTATCATATATTTACAAAGAAAATTATGATTTGCTTTTTGATTATGGATTAAGGTATACGTCAGATTTTGAGGTTGTTGAGGACTCAATTCAGGAGGTTTTTATCAGTTTAATAAAATATCGGAAGAATATTGGATGTGTAATAAATATTCAAGGGTATTTAATCTCAAGCTTCAGGCGTCAGTTATTTCTCATCTTGAATAATAGTAAAAGAGTTATTTCGATGGAGTATCTGCCTGAGAATTCATTTGATTATTTTAAAAATCCTGAGAATGAAATATCTGAAAAGGAAGAAAAAGAATTTCTTCATGAAACAATAAATGAATGCATAAATAATCTCTCAAATAAACAGAAAGAAATTTTGTATTTGAAATTTGAACAAAATATCCCTTACGATGAAATTGCTTCAATTCTAAATATATCTGTAGAATCATGTTACAAATCTATTTATCGTACCATAAAATCAATTCGTTTCGCAGTAGAAAAAAAGATCACAAGTAGCGGAAAACTGATTATTGGTTTCCTGCCAGAACAAATTGAAGAAATGAAGCTAAAAGGTAACTAATGTTATCATTATTTTATTTTAAATCAGAGATAATACCGGTTAGATGTTTTTTTACACAATATATTTGAATAAGTTACTATACAATAATAAATTTTAATGTTCATATACCATAATATAATTAATATAATTCAAAATTGAATGATGATGAAAAAAAAATGGATTTTAATTGTTTTTTGTTTTTTATGTCTGGGGAAGATGTATTCTGTCGTAAAAATGCCTGCAATATTTACCGACAATATGGTGTTGCAGCAGCAATCTGAAGTGCCGTTTTGGGGAGAGGCTTCTCCTGATAAGATAGTTAAAATAACTACCTCGTGGAATAATAGTACAGTTGAAACAACAGCGGATGAAAATGGGAAATGGAAAACAATAGTTTCGACTCCGGTTTATGGCGGTCCTTACTCTGTTGAAATAAGTGATGGAAAGAAAATTAAGTTTGAGAATGTAATGATTGGAGAGGTTTGGTTATGTTCAGGGCAATCAAATATGGAAATGCCCTTGTCTGGTTGGGGTAAAATTATTAACTATGAGGAAGAAGTAGCAGCAGCTAATTATCCTAACATCAGACTATTTACGGTTACTAAAAATGTAAGTCTCGAACCCTTGAATAATTTGAAGGCAGAATCCGGAGGCTGGTTGCCATGTTCTCCCCAGACAGTAGCCGGATTTTCAGCAGTAGCTTATTTCTTTGGTAAAAATTTATTTGACAATAAGCATATACCGATTGGACTTATCAACAGTACATGGGGTGGGACAAATGTTGAATCTTGGACAAGTGGTAAATCACTCAAAGAAATGCCTGATTTTCGTTCAGCTATTGATTTGTTGGAAAGTAAAGAAGTAAATACAGAAAAGCTTATTGCTCAGTACAAGGCCGATTCTGCAAGATGGCATAAACAAGTCCTTGATGCGGATAATGGGTTTCAAAATAGTAAAACCGTTTGGACGGGTACAGATTTAAATGAAACAGGTTGGGAGTCAATAAATGTTCCGGGTCGACTTGAAGATGAAGGGCTTCAGAACTTTGATGGTGTTGTTTGGCTTAGAAAAACGATTGATATCCCTGCTGACTGGCAAAAGAAGAAACTCTTTCTTAGTTTGGATATGATTGATGATTACGATATTACGTTTTTTAATGGTGTTGAAGTCGGCAGAACCGATGGCTGGACTCAAAAAAGAAGTTACACTATTCCTGCATCTATAGTACGTGCCGGAAAAGCTGTAATCACGGTGCGGGTTGTCGATACCGGAGGAAGTGGTGGTATATATGGTGATAAATCATCCATAAAACTAAGTTTATCTTCCGATAAATCAATCAGTCTGGCAGGATCTTGGTTATACAAAATCGGATTTAATCAAGATCAGGAAAAGATATCAGATCTTCCGGTTAGATGGGATAATAATAATCAACCTACGGTTTTATACAATGCTATGATAAACCCAATTGTTCCGTTTGGCATCAAAGGTATAATCTGGTATCAGGGAGAGAACAATGCAAACAGAGCCTATCAATACAGAGATTTATTCCCGCTTTTAATAAAGGACTGGCGCAAGCAATGGAATTCGGATTTTCCTTTTTATTTTGTTCAATTGGCGAATTTTACAGATGTAAAACCGGAACCGGCAGATGCACCCTGGGCAGAGTTACGTGAAGCGCAACTGAAAACTTTACATCTTGAAAAGACCGGAATGGCTGTTACAATAGATATTGGAGATGCAATAGATATTCATCCGAAAAATAAACAGGAGGTGGGGCGTCGATTGTCACTAATTGCCAGGGCAAATTCATACGACGAAAATATCACATTTTCTGGACCAATATACGACTCTTATTGTGTTGAAGGAAATTCAATCCGAATTTCATTCAAGCATACCGGCAAAGGACTAAAAACGGCTGATGGAGAGATGCTGAAAGGTTTTGCTATTGCAGGGCCTGATCATCAGTTTCACTGGGCTAATGCTAAAATTGTTGCAAACGAGGTAATTGTATCTTGTAAAGAAGTTGAAAATCCAGTCGCAGTCAGGTATGCCTGGGCAGCAAATCCGGTGTGCAACTTAATCAATGCAGAAGGTTTACCGGCTTCGCCGTTTAGAACGGATGATTGGATAGGGTTAACCTACAATAAGAAATGAGTGCTCATAAAGAAGAAAATCTGGTTGTTACAATTGAGAGTTAACAGTTGTAACCAAAGAATGACAGTTTCATAAGATATTTCATAATGTATTGTCCAGATTGTTGATTCTCTCTCTCATATAAATGTAAATACAAGTGAAAATGAGATACGGGTGTTTTAATAAATATACCGCTGAAGATTTAATTTTTGATAAAGACTTCATAAATTTAGTTCGGAATCCGGATAAGAAGGAAGAACTAAATAGTCTGATTGAAAGTTTTCCTGAGAAAAAGTATGAAATCAATCTGGCTGCGGAAGTTATTAGAGGCTTGCATGTTACAAAATTTACACAATCTGCCTACCGTAAGAATGTATTATGGAATAAAATTGTAAGCAGACAAAAAAAACAGATACGTTTTACCTATTTAAAATATGCAGCAGTCATTTTACTTTTGATAGGAGTTGGCAGTACTTTTTATTTCTTCAACACAGAAGACAATGAGCCAAAACTTGCAGATAGTAGCAAAACTATTGTGTTACCAGATAATGAGAATGATGTTCTGTTAGTTTTATCAAATGGAAAAGCTGTTTCTATCAACACAAAAGAATCAACAGTACAGTTTTCTGAAGACGGAGCTGAAATTAAAGTAAATGAAACAGAAGAAATAAATCAGGATATCGTTGATAGAGGGTTCAATAAAATGGTGGTTCCGTTTGGAAAAAGATCTACCGTTACACTTTCTGATGGAACGAAGGTGTGGCTTAATTCCGGTTCTACATTAATATTCCCCCAGGTATTTCATGGGAAATCACGCGAAGTAGAATTGATAGGTGAAGCTTTTTTTGATGTAACTCATAAAAAGGAGACCCCATTTTTTGTAAAAACAGCAGCATTTGAGATGAAGGTGTATGGTACAAAGT
Organism: Paludibacter sp.; assembly: GCA_028705705.1. Classification (GTDB taxonomy): domain Bacteria; phylum Bacteroidota; class Bacteroidia; order Bacteroidales; family Paludibacteraceae; genus Paludibacter. The sequence goes on along the minus strand of JAQWCZ010000045.1, from coordinate 6,017 downwards.
TTAATATTCAATCTTATGTACAAGATAACGCAAGCAGTGTGGTGTTGGTGGAGGGCATGGTCAGTATGAAAGCTAATCATCAAATGGGAAAAGAAGTTTTTCTTGCGCCTAGCCAAAGAGCCTCCATTGTAGATGATAGCAATACGATTCAGATTGATAACATTGATAACGTGGAGGAATATACTTCATGGACAGAAGGGTATTTGAGTTTTTCTGATAAAGACTTAACACATATATTAAAGCATATATCAAGGTATTATAATGTAAGTATTGATGTTACTTCAACAAAAGATGTTGATAAGATTTTTGGCAAGTTAGACTTAAAAGATGACCTGGAAAAGGTGTTGGAAGGGATATCATTTATTTCAAATACAAATTACAGGAAGGTCGGAAACAGATACGAATTTTATCAATAATATAAATTGAATTAGTTTTTATTGTAACCTAATTTATTTATATGCATAAGAATTACATTAAGTTATGGAAAGTAATCACAAAACATACATTGGTTCAGTGAGCAAAAAAGTTATAGCTATTATCTTAAGATTTAAATTGTTAATTGTATTCATTTTCATCGGAATTTCAACTGTAAATGCTGCGGATAGAATCTCAATAAATAAAATTAATCTTAAATTTGAAAACGCCACGATTAAAAGCATATTAAGCTCAATTGAAAATCAAACGGATTATATTTTTATCTATAATAGTGATGTAATCAACTCCAACAAGAAAAAGAGTATTACAACAAAAGATGCCAGTATTGAAAATGTTTTGGATATCTTGTTTAAAGGAATGGATGTTGAACTGAAAATTGATGGCAGACAAGTCTATATTGTAAATAAATCAAAGCCGCTTCCTGAAAAGCCTACACTGTGACAAGTAATGCCTGGTGCTTGCCTGAAATGCTGAATTCTAATCAATATATTACCTTGAAAAATGAGCAGTGGGCATCAACAGGTGTACCTATTGGGCTAAGTATGATTCTATCGGAAAGTATCCGACTACCAACTGGATGAATGAAATGTTCAGAATTGGGAAAGTCCAGAATTATGATTTGATACTTCCTTCACAAACCCAGTCCGGTGAACTAAGTTAGATTAAGTATTCTTTTTTACAGAAAAATGATTAATTTTAACTTTTTAATTGAGTACTAAAGTGACATGAATTACCCTCTTGATATGAAGATGACCATAAATCCAATTTTGTGATTAAAAATCAATCGGTAAAAACTCCAGATGCTCATCGTCTACGTGATCAGTTTATCGCAGGTGATGACAGTGCCTATGCATGTATTTATAATCTCTATGCAAAAGATTTGTATGCTTTTGGTCTTTCTCTTAGTGTTAGTTCCTGTTTAATCGAAGACGCAATTCATGACATTTTTGTCGATATTTATCAACACAGGAAAAATCTTGAGAAGGTGGATAATTTGAAATTCTACTTCATGGCTGCGTTTAGAAACAGGCTGTTCAACCTTCTAAAGAAAGAATCCCGCACTTTTGAAATTACCGATAGAAATGAGCATTTGATGAATGATGAAGTTAAAGATATTGAGGAATTGTGGATAGAAAATGAAACCCAATCGGAGAAAGAGTTGCTTATTAATAACTTGTTTTCTAAACTAAATCAACATCAACGTGAGGCACTTTATCATCGTTTTGTTGTTGGACTCTCCTGTGAAGAGGTTGCTGATGTAATGAACATAAATTATCAATCAGCAAAAAACCTCATTTGCCGGGCTATTAAGAAATTACGTACCGTTAGATCAATTACTTATTTTATAATTATTCTTCTATGTGGTTTGTTAAATTAAAGCAATTTGATTTTTTAACATGCATATGCTGCTATTCATTAGTATCACCCAATATGCTCACTAATCAACTTTTAAATACTTATTAGTAGCTTAGGTGAGTACTTTTTTTTAATATATAACACTATATATTTAAACAGTAAAGATAAAAATGAATAAAGATTATTCAAAATACAATGCTGATGATTTTCTGACAGATGAATACTTTGTCGATTCAATGCTTACGCCTTCCGTAGAAAGTGAGGCGTTCTGGAAGCTGCAAATTGATGAAAATAACATCGTCGTAAATGAATTTATATCCGCATACATGATTTTGAAGAGTTTGAAGGAGAACAAACCTGAAGTCTCATCAGAACAATTGGATAAGCTTTGGAATCGGATTGTTGAAACAAACCTTTCAAAACAAAAAAGAATAAAAAGGTTTAGAATAATTCGTTATGTAGCTGTTGCATGCACTATCGTTGGTGTGATCGGATTTTCAATTTTTTCAATCTTGAAATTTGGCAATATGAACGATGTTCAATCTATTTCAGAATTTGCCAAACAAAATATTATGAACACAAAGCAATCTTCTGATAAAATCCAATTGATATCAGATAAAAGTACATTGACTGTTGAAGGAGTTCAGGCAAAAGTAGAATATGATGAGAAAGGGAAATTGAAAATCAATAAACAAGCTGTTTTTGCAGATGCATCAACTGCTATACCTAAGAAAGAGATGCCGGAATATGTTCAGCTAAAAGTACCTTATGGAAAACGGGCGTTTCTAAAACTCTCAGATGGTACTTCTCTCTGGGTAAATACGGGTACGACAGTGATATATCCGTCAAAGTTTGCTAAAGATAAACGGGAGATTTACGTTGAAGGAGAGGTTTATGCGGAGGTTTTTCACGATGCTAACCATCCATTTATTATTAAAACAGAAAAATTAGATGTTCGCGTACTGGGAACTGTGCTGAATGTTACTGCATATAGGCAGGATGAACTAACCAATGTAGTTTTAGTAAATGGTAGTGTAGATGTTAAGCCTCAAAAGGGTAAATCAACTTTAATGAAACCCAATCAATTGTATTCTTACAGTTCTCAGTGTACAACCTTGAGTAATGTTGAAGTAGAAAATTATACATCATGGCACAATGGAAATTTAATTTTCAAAAGTGAGCCCATTGAGAATATACTGTTACGTCTTTCGAGATACTATAATGTAACAATGGAATTGCCTTCTTATCCCTCAGGAATCTCTTGTTCCGGTAAATTAGAGCTAAAAGACGATTTAGATCAGTTGTTAAATAGCTTGTCAGAGATAACCTCAATGAGTTATGCAATGAAAGATAATGAGTATAAGATAAAATTTGAATAATATTACATTCTTAATAGCTATACATATATGAAAAACAAGGAAAGGAGAAACCATTTGAATTTGATTCTACAACGTTCTTTTTGTATTTTTTTCTTATTAGTTATTCAATTTACATACTCTGTTAGCTATGGTCAAACACAAACGTTGACAATTCACGAGAGCAATAAAACCGTTAAAGAAATATTAAATATAATTGAAAAGAATAGCGAAATGATTTTCTTTTATACGGATAATGATGTGGATTTAATGCGAAAAGTGACGTTGGATGTTAATAATCAGACAGTTCCTAAAATACTTGAAGAGCTTTTCAAGAATAGTAATACATTCTTTAGAATAGACGGCAGACAAGTTTTTATAGCAAAAAAACCGAATGTTGTGAATCAAAAAACGAAACCTGAAAAAAAAAACACGAAAGTAACCGGAACAGTAAAAGATGAGACAAATCAATCTGTTATTTGAGCTAATGTTTTAATCGAAGGCAGTTCGACAGGGACAATAACTGACATTAATGGTTTTTTTTCGATTGATGTTCAGGATAATGCCAGATTAAAAATATCGTATGTCGGTTATGAGACCATCATTGTGGATGTTAATGGTAAAAACGAATTGAATATTTCAATGTCTCCAACTTCCAGGACGCTGGATGAGCTTGTTGTGGTAGGATATGGTTTACAAAAGAAAAGTGATGTTACCGGTTCGATTGGTCAGGTAAAATCAGAACAAATAAAAAACATAGCTTCTTCAAATATTGGATCAGCATTACAAGGTAAGGTATCCGGTGTATATATTATGAATAGTAGTGGTCTGGCTGAATCTGAAGTTGACATTCGTATCAGGGGTGTAACTTCATTGAATAATGTTGCGCCTTTGTGGGTTATTGATGGAGTTCCAAGTGACCCTAAAACTGTCAATATGAATGACGTAGAGAATATTGATATAATAAAAGATGGAACAGCAGCAGCTATTTATGGAGTAAAAGCTGCGGCAGGTGTTATTTTAGTTACCACAAAACGGGGAGTTGATCAAAAGAAACCAAAAATAAGTTTTAATACTTATACAGGGCTAAGCAGTGCATGGCGCCTGCCCGAAATGCTGAATTCCGATCAATATATTACATTGAAGAATGAACAATGGGCAACTTCAGGTGTTCCCGTTGGTTTAAGCCTGGATTCTATAGGCAAATACCCCACAACCAACTGGATAAAAGAAATGTTCAGGCAGGGAAGAGTCCAAAACTATGATTTAAATATCTCAGGGACAAGCAAGTCATCTAATTATTATATTGGAGGTAACTACTTTCGCAATGACCCTTCATTTATTGATAATTCGCTTGAAAGATTCTCTTTTAGGATTAATTCAGATTATAATATTGCAGATTGGATAAAAATTGGTGAGTCATTAAGCTTGTTATATACAAGAACCAATCCTGTTGCTGATGGAGACAGGTATATTGATGGATTATTCAGAACACCCCCGATGATGCCGGTTTATGATGAGCATAATCAACCAGGTGGATTTGGCTATGTAGAAGATGCTCATGGTATTGGAGATTATGATGGAGGAAACCCAATGGCCAATCAATTAACAAACAAAGCACTTAATCATAATCAAAAAGTAAGTGGAAATATCTATGCAACAATAAAAATTCTTCCTGGTTTAACTGTTACAAGTACGTTTGCAGGCGATGTTACTTTTGAATACAAAAAAAATGTATCGTTACCTTATTATTTATCTGAAAATAAGAGATTCTCAACTACAAATATCTATTCTAGTTTTGCTCAAGATTGGAGTATGCTTTTCAATGTTTATGCTAATTATATTAAAGATTTTGGATTAAGTAATATTAATCTGACTGCTGGTTACGAAGCCAGTAAGTATGCTGGTAGCAATTTGAATGCAAGTGGGATAAAAGCAAAGTATGGACTTTTTGTGTTAGATCAGACTGATCCGACAGGTCGGACTTCATCTGGTAATGAAAAACTTGGAAGATCGCTTTCTCAGTTTGGTCGGGCAACCTATCAGTATGACAATAAATACGTGGCACAGGTAGTACTTCGCAGAGATGGAAGTGATAAATTCGGAGACAAAAACAGGTATGGTATATTTCCATCAGTGTCATTTGCCTGGAAACTAAGTGAAGAAAGCTTTATTAAAAATATTCCCGTAATTTCATTTCTGAAACTAAGAGGAGGTTACGGAGTAAATGGAAATGACTATATAGATCAATATCAATATGTTTCAACAATGGTAACAGCTCAGGGTTATCCATATGGAACTTTTAGTAATGTTGCTGAATATCAAACTATAATTGCTTCATGGAATATGGCAAACCCGTACATTCAATGGGAAAGATCAAAACAATTGGATTTAGGGTTAGAATTGGGCCTGTTTAAAAACGCATTGTTTATTAATGTTGAACCATATCAAAAGGTATCAGATAAGATGTTGTTTGAAAAAGAATTACCATTAAGTTCGGGACTTGCAGAGGTGAATCATTATAAACCATCACAGGTAATAAATACTGGTCGTATTACAAATACAGGATTAGATGTTTCATTGACTTATAAAGGTAATATTAGTGATTTTAAGTATTCACTTGGTGCAAACATATCAACTGTTAATTATAAAGTGAATGAGTTAGCGGACAATAGTCCGTTGTTAAGAAGTGGGGTATTAGCTGATGGAGTTCAGGTTTCTAAGACTACGGTGGGAGAAAGTTCCGGATATTTCTTTGGTTATCAATGTGATGGTATTTTTCAAACACAGGCACAGGTGGACGAATACCACAACAAAGCCCGCGCTATTGCAAAAGAGAAAAATCCCGGTTTAAGTGAATCTGCTTTAGCA
>JAQWCZ010000343.1 GCA_028705705.1 Paludibacter sp. | reverse complement strand
ATTATTTCATGTTCGTTTCATGATAAGTTTATTTTGGGGGCAAAATTATATTAAAGTTAGACCCCTCCTCTAATTTACTGGTAACACTTATGCTTCCACCATGTTTTTCTATAATGGTCTTCACATAATTGAGCCCAATTCCAAAGCCATTTACTTTTACATTGTTATCCACACGTGAGTACTTTTCAAAAATAGTATTTATTTTTTCCGCAGGAATGCCAATACCGTTATCCTTAAAATTCAATTCGATTGTATCAGCATGTACCAATACCGAGATATCAATGATTACTTGCTTTTTTGAGTACTTAATTGCATTATCAATTAAATTTGCGAAACATTGGGTTAGCATCAATCCGTCAGCATTTACAATGATTTCCTTCGTATCATAATACGTATTCAATGTCACACTTTTAGCCGGGGAACTAACGAAGCGACCTTTCAAATCATCTATCAATTTAACTATATTTACCGGCAATTTGTTCAGTACCAACAACCCTTCTTCCACCTTTGCCAAACCAACAATCATACTGATGGTGCCGTTCAACTCTGTCAGAGAATTAACGGAATTATTCAGCATCATATTGCGCATATTTTCATTGTCAAACATCTCCGGTTCTTTTAGGCAATCTAAATTTACAATCAGGCTGGAAACCGGTCGCTTCAACTCATGCGCAATATTACTTAAAAATTCGTTTTTAAACTTCACTAATTTTTTCTGTTTAGCTAAAGTCTGAATTAAAAAACGAAACGCAAGTAAGGATATAATTGAGAAAATAATAGAGCCTAATAACATTAAACCCATGCGTTTCAGGATTTCTGAGAAGGGGTTGATCAAAATCAATTGTAAAGCTTCTTTTTCTTCAAAATCGAGTGGGTAAAGCTGAGATGGAATCATTAAAAATGAATTATTCACATGAGCTTTAGAAGTTACTATAATTTGTTTTGTCTTAGGATTAACTATTTGAACAGCAAAAATTGAATTAATATTTCTGTTTTGAAGGTTTATTCCAATAATACTATCAATTGTATTAATATTAATTGGAACATTCGTACTTATGAAAGAATGCATTACTATATCAAACTTATTTAAAAAGCCTTCATCTGCTCCTCCAACACCTCTCATATCAAAATCAACAAATTCATCATCATTTGTTTGAACTTCAAATGACGATCTAACTGAATCCTCTTCATTAAGTTCTTTATAAATAAATGTGCGTTGATCTAAATCAACTCTAAATGCTTCTTTAAGAATAGCATCTGATTCTCTAATCAAAGCAAATTTTACAGTCTGAAAATAATCATATACCAAATAACTTTGTGTTAAAAGGATAAATACAATGGATACAATTGCAATATAAGATATATATTTCGTTGACATGTTTATTTTATGAATATATATGCATCCGAAGCGTTTTATTCACGACAAAGATAAAATATTTTTATCAAAATTCTATCAAATCACTTTTATTTAGATGTTTAATGAAATTCTGGTTAAACTTTGAGCATTTTTCTTCAAAATAAATGTATTAACATTGCAATGTCAAACAATTCATAAAGAATACGTCAAACCAATTAAAATAAAAAACAATGAAAACAATCAACGAAAAAAAATTCAGAAAACTGAATGCTGAACAATTGAATGAAACAAAAGGTGGATTCTATGTAATAGTTACACTTCCTAACGGGACAAGAATTAGAATTTGGGTATAGTTTAAATTATACTTAATTTTAAAGCGGTTTAGCGAGCAATAATATCTTATTGCAAAAACCTCCTGAAAACAACTGATTCTCAAGAGATTTTATGCTAAACCGCTTTGAATATTTATAAAAGTATTATATTACCTAATGGCGAAATTCCCGTTTTACCACCAACATGATCAAATGGATTGCGGTCCGACGTGTCTGCAGATGATTGCAGCACATTATGGCAGGCAATACACACTCGAAGGACTTCGTGAAAAATCTCATTTCAGTCGTGAAGGCGTTTCATTATTAGGCATCAGTGAAGCTGCTGAGAAACTGGGTTTCCGTACTGTTGGTGTCTATGTAAACTATGAAGAATTAAAGAAAGAAGCTCCCCTCCCCTGTATTGTACATTGGAATCAGCAACATTTTGTTGTTGTTTATGATATCCGTGAAAAAAAAGGCAAAGATTATATCTATGTGGCAGATCCGGGTGCCGGGAAACTGAAATATACCAAAGAAGAATTTTGTCGATGCTGGTTAAGTACCAAAAGTGAAGGAGAAGATGTTGGCATTGCCCTGTTGATGGAAACCACTCCTGAGTTTTTTAAGCAAGAAAACGAAAAAACAACAAAAACCAAAGGATTTTCGTTTCTGTTTTCTTATCTAAAACCCTATAAAAAACTGATCTTCCAGTTATTCCTCGGGCTTTTCTTTGGAAGTCTGCTGCAACTGCTACTCCCCTTTCTTACTCAGTCAATTGTCGATTTCGGAATTTCAGCTCAAAACATTGGTTATGTTTACCTGGTGCTGATTGCTCAGTTAGTACTTGTATTCAGCGCTTCCACTGTTGAATTTATCCGGGGTTGGATATTGTTACACATCGGCACCAGGGTCAATATTTCTTTAATTTCCGATTTCTTAGCTAAACTGATGCGATTGCCCATGGGGTATTTTGATACTAAAATGACCGGAGATTTAATGCAACGGATGGGAGATCATACCCGCATCCAGGACTACCT
>JAQWCZ010000342.1 GCA_028705705.1 Paludibacter sp. | reverse complement strand
CATCCCACCCAGGATGATTTTATCCGCTTTCGCCCGCAAAGCCACATTGGCCATTACCTGATTAAAAGGCTGATCGGGGTCAGCAAAGAATGGGATTTTTTGTCCGGACACCAAGGTATTGTTCAGGTCGATACCCGCGATACCAGTAGCAATTAACTGTGAAGGTTGTTTACGACGTACCGGATTCACCGAGGGACCACCAATTTCACGTTCTTCACCTTCCACTTCCGGTCCGCCATCAATAGGGTCTCCAAAAGAGTTGAAGAAACGACCTGCAAGTTGTTCGCTGACTTTCAAGGTGGGCGACTTACCGAGGAATATTACTTCGGCATTGGTTGGAATACCTTCGGTACCACCAAAAACCTGCAAGGTAACTTCATCGTTGAAGATTTTCACCACCTGAGCCAATTTTCCGTTTACTGTTGCCAGTTCTTCATTACCCACCCCGGCAGCATGCAAAGAGCAGGTTGCCTTGGTAATTTGAGTAATTTTCGTATATATTTTCTGAAAAGCTTTCGTTGCCATAATTACAATATCTTTTTCCCGCTTATTTTATTCTTTCAGCCAGGATAGTTTTTAAATCACTTTCATATTTAGCAAACTGTTCCGACTGATAAGGCGAATAGTTCATTTGTTTACAAACATTGATTACCCGTTTGAAATAATCCATCACCTCCATGAATCCGTTAAACTCGAATTTTGAGTTGCATATTTCCATCACTAAGTTGAGCATGTACTCCTGACGTTCGAGCGGACAAACTGCGTCTATTTTATCGAAGGCATCCTGTTGAAGGATTACAAAGTCGATCACTTCCGATTTCCAGAAAGTAATGTGATAATCAACCGGCACCCCATCGTCACCAAGAATATTAATCTGCTCCTGAACTTCCTTGCCGCGTTGCAGGATGGTTTTCATATCGTTTACCTGAGACGTCCACTGTGGTGAAATAACACCTGAAATATAATCTTCAAATTCAGGATATTCAATATACTTAGAATAACTATCAATTGGGTTTACAGCCGGGTAGCGTTTGCGGTCGGCACGTGACTGTTCGAGTGCATAGAAACAACGGGCAGCCTTTTTGGTACTTTCCGTCACCGGCTCTTTCAGGTTACCACCGGCAGGCGATACCGTTCCGATAAAGGTAATCGAACCTGTTTGACCGTTTTTCAGGTAAACATAACCGGCACGGGAATAGAAGTTCGCGATAATGGCAGATAAGTCCATCGGGAAAGCGTCCTGTCCGGGTAACTCTTCCATGCGGTTCGACATTTCACGCAAGGCTTGTGCCCATCGGGAAGTCGAGTCGGCCATCATCAGCACACGCAATCCCATGGCGCGGTAATATTCCGAAATCGTCATGGCGGTGTAAACTGATGCCTCACGGGAAGCAACCGGCATATTAGAAGTATTGGCAATGATAATGGTACGTTCCATCAATTTGCGACCGGTATGCGGATCATCCAGTTCCGGGAATTCTACGAAAATTTCCACCACCTCGTTGGCACGCTCACCACAGGCAGCAATGACTACCACATCAGCTTCAGCTTGTTTGGAAATCGCATGTTGAAGAACCGTTTTACCCGTACCAAACGGACCGGGGATAAAGCCGGTTCCACCTTCCACAATCGGGTTGGCTGTATCAATGATGCGGACACCGGTTTCGAGCAATTTAAATGGTCTTGGTTTTTCAGTATGAACTGAAATAGGCTTTTTCACCGGCCATTTCTGAACCATATTCACTTCAATATCTTTTCCGTCGGCATCCGTAATTACAGCAATGGTGTCCAGAATGGTGTATTCACCAGCCGGTACAACACTTTTAACCGTGTAACTTCCTTCAAAGACAAACGGTACCATGATTTTGTGTGGTTGAAAATTTTCATCCACCTCTCCGAGCCACGATCCGGCTTCTACTACATCCCCTGGCGATGCCAACGGTTTAAATTTCCATTTAGCTTCTTTATCGAGTGGAAAATTATATTCTCCACGCTGAAGAAATACACCTGTTAATTTATCAAGGTCGTTTTGCAGTCCATCGTAGTTTTTCGACAACAGACCCGGACCCAGTGTCACTTCGAGCATGTGACCAGCAAATTCCACTTCATTTCCGACCTGCAATCCACGTGTACTTTCAAAAACCTGAACAAAAGCTTTGTTTCCGTTTACCTTCAACACCTCAGCCATCAGTCTGGTTTTATCCAGCCGAATGTATGCAATCTCGTTTTGGGCAACCGGACCATCAATTTCGACAGTTACCAGGTTAGAAATGATTCCTTTTACAATTCCTTTTGTTGACATTATTTATTAGGTATAATATTTATGCATTTATTTTGATTCCTTCTTTCATGGAAGTCAATAAATTTCTAAAGATTTCAGAACCGGCTTCAAACGACAGCATTTTCCAGCGCTGTAGCATTTCCACCCGCAGCACATAAGTCAAAACTCTTTCTATCGTAAAATAATGAAAGAAGGTATGTTCTTCCAGCCAATCCCACTTCAAGGCATCGATTTTCTTTTCACGTTCCAGTAAATCTGTCTCTTCAGCCAATTTGATTACTTCTTCTGTATATTCAAAAAGACTTCCTACGCCGTAGTCACGGGCATGACTGTTTCTAAGAATCTTAGCAGTTTCGTTTTGCCCCACGATCAGTTTTTCCGGATTAATTTTATGTTTACGGCAAAAAATGGCGGTCAGCAGGTTATTCAAATTCAGG
>JAQWCZ010000341.1 GCA_028705705.1 Paludibacter sp. | reverse complement strand
TTAAGCAATATGTCGGTACGATGTTCCTTAAAAAAATCAATAATGACAGATAAATCATCTTTGAAGAGTTTAAAATCAATACAAAAATCCTGTTTCTGAGAAGATTCCCAAATTAAATCTTCTGCATCGTTGACAACCCTGACACCGGTAGTTTTTTGATTAGTTTTTCCAAGATAATATCCGTAATTTTTGTCATAAGCATATTGAGCTAGGTACATAAACCTACGATCTCCAACATTACTGTTTCCAATTTTCCCGTTTGTGTAGCGAAGTTTCAGAAATGAAATAACCGGACTAACAGGTTCCCAAAATCTTTCATTTGAGATCACCCAGCCTAAACCCATAGCAGGAAACAATCCATAACGATGTTTGGGTGTAAAATTCTCCGCACCGTTGTAACCAACATTCATTTCAATAAAATATCTGTCGTTCCATGAATAAGTCAAACGACCGGCATATCCTTTTGAACGATAGGGCAACGCTTCTTCTAACAAATCTTTTGGATAAATAAGTTTATTTTGCTGGTTATAAAGCAGTAAAGCTCCAACACGATGTTCTCCAAAAGCCCGATCATAAGTAAATGAAGCCTCAAGATAAGTTTTTTTGTTCCCATTGGAGGATTTATCGTACGCTAATGTTGAATTTCCTTCATAAGTTCTGGTTAAAATAGGTTGACCTTTATCATCATAAGGATTTTCCCGGTCGGCAAAATAATAAGTAGATTCTCTCTTCGACTGTGACATACTTTCGTAAGAATACACGTCATAAGCAAACATAGCTGAAAAATTCAAGCCTTTGGTAATCATCGATAAATCCTGTGTTAAACGCAGGTTTGAATATATTTGATTTCTGGTTTCAGATTTATAACCTCTTTTAGTGGCATCGGCATAAGGATTTCGCTGGCCACCATTTGGATTAATCCCCGGCACAAAAGGAACACCATCCACGTAAAACATCTTAGGATAATCAACAGGAGAAATATCCATTGCGGACAAATAAATGGATGAAGATGAAATAGCCGGATAGTTTCCTTCTCCGAGATAACCCTGAGCGCCTATATCAACGGTTGTGGTTGGAGTTACTTTTAAATTCAGGTTGGTTGCAAAATTATACCGGCTATAACTCATGGTTGAATTATAGTTTTCGATGTTATCTGTTTTCATCAAACCGGTTTCGTTGAAGTAACTCACGGATGCATAATAATTGGCATTCGGACTACCACCTCTGACATTGGCATTAATCCTGCGATTATGTCCCCAGTCGTTAAACAATTCATCCATCCAGTTTACATTCGGATAAAGATTATCATCCACCCTGTTTTGGGTATTTTCAATGTATTCCTCTGAAAATTTAGGTTCGTAACCATTGTTGGCAAGCGCTTCATTAACCGCATTCATATATACAACACCATCTGCTAACTCTGAACGTTGGGTAAACCGGGTAAAACTTTCGTAATAGTCAACATTAACCTTCGGAGTTCCGGTGACACCGGGTTTTGTCTTAATCAAAATGACACCATTGGCGCCACGTACCCCGTAAACAGCAGTTGCAGAGGCATCTTTCAGGGTCGTAAGTGATTCGATGTCCTGCGGGTCGATGTCGTTAAAATCACGTTCAACGCCATCGACTAAAATTAATGGCTTGGATGAATTTGGAGTTGAAATACCCCTGATCCAGATATCAGCACCATCTTTCCCGGGCTCACCGCTACGCTGAACAGCAACAACCCCTGAAATTCTACCGGCCAACACAGTTGATAAGCTGGCAGATGGAGTTTTAATATCTTGTATTTTTAAAGTTGACTGGGCACCGATATTACTAATCTTTCGTTGTTGTCCATAACCCACAACAACCAGTTCATCCAGTGCACTGATGTCTTCTAACAAGGTTATGTCGTACATCGTTTTTGATCCGCGTAGTTGTTCCCTGTGTTGTTTATAACCTACATAAGTATATACCAAAGATGAATTGAGATCCACCGTAAGTTCATACCAACCATCCACGTTGGTAATGGTGCCATTCGACTGGCGACTTTCTTCGATGATTGAAACACCAATGAGTGACTCTCCATCTTTATCGGTTACCCTTCCGGTTATTCTTCTTTTATTGGAGCTTGTATTGGGATTTTGTTTTGGTTCAGTTTTAAATATACTGATATTATTGCCTTCAATCTTATAACTTAAGCCGGTACCTTTAAGGGCTGTTGACAGAATTTCATTCACATTTCCGTTAGAAATGTTTATACTTACAGGCGTATTGGGAATATCAGCATCAACAAAAAAGAACAGGTAATTACTTTGTTTTTCAATTTCTTTAAAAACCTGTTTTACAGTTCCTTTTTCAATTTTAACGGTAAGTTTGGTTGTTTGTGCGGCTACATTACCGCTAAATAAAAATAAAATAAGAAGTAGCGCTGTGAAATATTGCTTCCATTGCTTCATGCATGTACTATTCATGATATAGATTTTGTATAAGGTTAACGATACAAATTACAACTCTCTGATTGTAATGTTCCGGTATTTTCCTTGAAAATTTTCCGGATAAGCAATATTTCTATGTTTTCATGGCAGTAAAATTTATTTAGGAATGATTAATATTTTGTTATTTTCATTATCTATTTCCCATTTTATTGGAACACTTAATGATATGTTATTTAAAATTTCTGTTATGGACTGATCGGGTCTGAAAGAACCTGAAATAACCATGTTGGCAAGTTTGTTT
>JAQWCZ010000340.1 GCA_028705705.1 Paludibacter sp. | reverse complement strand
ATTTAACCCAAGGCGTTGCCATTGGGCTAAGTATAATTGGCTTTCAGCCAAAAAAAGAATCTAAGCTATTTTCGTTGCCCCATCCCCAATTTCCGCGATATAGAAATCAGGTTTGATACCGATGCGTTTTTCGTAATTAGCACCTACCTGCGCGATGAAGGTATCGATGGCTTCTTCTTTCACCAACGAAACAGTGCAACCACCAAAGCCACCACCGGTCATACGTGAACCGATAACGCCATCAATTTTCCAGGCTTCTTCGGCCATGCAGTCGAGTTCCGGACCTGTTACTTCGTAGTCATCACGAAGTGACGCATGTGAAGCGTTCATCAATTTGCCAAACAAGGCAATGTCGCCTGCTTTCAGTGCTTTTACGGCATCAGAAGTACGTTGTACTTCACCTACGACGTGGCGGGCACGCTTGTGAGCTACCGGATCGGTAATGGCTGATTCTATACTTTTGAATTCAGCTTCGGTCAGTTCGGCTAAATATTTCAGTAGACGAACGGTATTCAGTTGCTCTACTGCTTTTTTACATTCAGCTACCCGCTGGTTGTAAGCGCCAGAGTCTAATTTGTGAGGAGAGTGGGTATTCGAGATCACAATTTTAACGCCTTCGAGTTTTACCGGTACCAATTCAAATTCGAGGGTGTCGCAGTTCAGGTGAACGGCATGGTCTTTTGCTCCGTTAGCTGATACAAACTGGTCCATGATTCCGCAGTTAACCAATGCAAATTCATGCTCGGCTTTCTGACCAATCAGAGCAATATCAGTGCGGTTGAAATTAGTTCCCATTTGGTCGTTGAGTGCAAAAGCTGTAACAACCTCCAACGAAGCAGAAGAAGACAGTCCTGCTCCATTAGGTACATTGCCCCAGATCAGGATGTCGTATCCATCCGTAAAAGTAACGCCTCTTTTGATGAACTGCGCCATCACGCCCAGTGGATAATTTACCCAGGACTTTTCTAAACGGGTAGTTAGCTGATTAAAATTTAGTGTAACAATTTCTGGTTGATTCAGTGATTTAAAATTCATCACTTTTTTGTCGTTCTTAGCTAACAATAAGTTAGTTCCGAAACTCAATGCACATGGGAAAACAGCGCCACCATTATAATCAGTATGTTCACCGATCAGGTTTACTCGTCCGGGTGCAAAATAAATGGCTTCTGCCGGTTTACTGTAGGATTTCTCAAAGGCAGTTTTTAATTCTTGTTTTGTCATGTCGTTATTTATGTATGAAGTTTATAAGGCGGCACAAAATAACAAAAAATTAGAAGAAAATGATGTTCGAAAATGATGTTTTATAACAGATATGAACAATTTGATTTATTTGTGGTATCTTTTGATAAAAAAACACCTGTTTGAGTTGAATGATTACGCAACTGCAAGTGTAAAAATACTAATTTTAATGTAGTCGGTCTCCATCAATGCCAGCATACATGCTTCCAGTGTAGAACCTGTCGTCAGTACATCATCTACTAATAATACATGTTTTTTACAGAAAACTGCTTTGTCTTTCAGTGTGAAAATACCACTTGTGTTTTGATATCGTTCAAAAATAGATTTTTTTGTTTGCGTCGTGTTTTCCCTGATACGGATGAGATGAGTAATGTCAACCGGCTTATTCAGCACCTCAGCCAGCCCTCTGGCTATCCATTCACTTTGGTTATAACCTCTTTTCGCATATTTTTTGGGATGAAGCGGAACGGGTACGATTACATCCACAGAGCAAAAATCCGGGGAATTAAGCAAATCGGTTGCAGCATATTGAGCAATGATTCTTCCGACTTCCTTGTTTCCTCGATATTTCAGTTCGTGCAATAATTTTTGAAAAGGAGATCCTTTGTAAAAATGAAAATAAGAAGTGGCACGATGTACCGGAACTTTCCCCCAGAATCTTTTTTCAACGGTATTGTCTGTTTCCAGGTGGTAATTCGTTTTAGGCATCTCGTGTAGGCATTTCAAACAGATTATTACTTCTCCACGCACAAGACTTTCATTGCAAATAATGCATAAATTGGGATATAACAGATTAAGCAGGTTGGTAAACAGCGATTTCATAGTTAAAAATATATAAACAGATAAAAACTTCAGGAGATTTTCTGAAAAACCAACAAAACGAGTAGTTTAGTTGAAAAGAGAAAACAAAAGATACCAGACTTTTGGAACGAAAATAATCAATCCGATACAAGCCGCGAAAATAGCGCATAATAACACAGCTCCTGCAGCCATGTCTTTGGCTTTACCAGCTAACTCGTGCTTTTGTGGTGAAATCAGATCGACCAGGGTTTCGATGGCTGTATTCACCATCTCAGCCCCGAAAACTAACCCAAAACAAAGCAAACACAGCAGCCACTCTGTTGTATTGATGTTGAATAGCCAGCCGGCTATCAACACCAGCACAGCAACAACCAGGTGAATTTGCATGTTTTTTTCAGATTTGATCACCATGCGGATTCCCCTGATTGCGTTTTTAAAGCTGTGTATTCTGTGCTTCATGTTAAGCTTTTACGCGACCAAGGTAGGACCCGTCGCGCGTGTCAATTTCAATGGTTTCACCCTCGCCGACGAATAAAGGTACGCGTACGGTAGCACCTGATTCCACTGTAGCAGGTTTCAGTGTGTTGGTAGCGGTATCACCTTTAATACCCGGTTCGGTATAGGTAATCTTCATCTGCACTTTCACCGGCATGTCAGCATACAATACAGTTTCAGTCGATGCATCG
>JAQWCZ010000339.1 GCA_028705705.1 Paludibacter sp. | reverse complement strand
AGACTGAAATGAAAAGTTTACGTGTTTTCATAAGTTTTCAAATTTATTGTTTTCAATTTGAAACAATAATAGATGAATTAATCTGCATGAAAACATTAAATGAAAATTCGGTCGGATTGGCTGTCTTTTCGGTAGAGATGAATTAAATTTGATTGAAAAACTCAAGCAATTCCTCTCGTTTTCTTTTTGAAACAGGAACAGAACTTCCATCAATCATCCGGAGGTATCCGCCATCTGATTTCTCAAAACTAACGATGTGATTGATGTTAATCAGGTGCGATTGATGCGCTCTGAAAAAGAAAAAGTCGCAGAGTATTTCATCGTAATCTTTCAGTGTTTTTGAAACAAGCACTTTCTTCCCGCTAATCAAATAAAAGGTTGTGTAGTTATGGTCAGCTTCGCAGCGTATTATATCTGTAACTTTAACAATGAAGATACTTTCCGAGGTTTTAAGTACAATTTTTTTATCTTTTGGCTTGCTGTTGATATTATCAAAGAAATTATTCAGTTTCAGACTTAAAGCCTGTTGCTCCGATTGTTCAACTGTTTTTCGGATGGCTGCTGTCAGTTCATCAATGTGGATGGGTTTCATGATATAGTCCACCGCCGAAAATTTGAAAGCATTGACCGCATATTTTTCATAAGCCGTAATAAAGATGATGGCAAATTTGATTTCATCCAGTTGTTGAAGCAAATCGAATGCTGTGCCATCAATCAGGTTTACATCCAGCAAAACCAGATCGGGTTTGTGTTGTTTGATGGCTGCCAAACCACTTGCAACACCGTCGGCAGTTGCAATAACTTCTGCCAGTTCTGAGAAATTTTCAATGATACCCGAAATCAGTTCTCTGATAGGGGCTTCATCATCGACAATAAGGGTGCGTAGTTTTTTCATTTTATTAGTTTTGTTTGAAGGGCATGATTATTTTGACCAAAGTTCCTGATTTGGAGTCGACTGATAAATCGGTAATTTCTACGCGTGCGTTCAATTTAAATTTCTTTTTTAGAATGGCAATGCGTTGCATTGTAATTTCGATACCATAAGAATGATGTTCAATGTTGTCTTTTTTATTTTTAAGTCCCTGTATATAACCGATACCGTTATCTTCAACCTCACAATGTAATTCATTCCCCTTGAGGCTGTAGCAGATCCGTATCATGCCTTTATAATCTATGCCTGTAAACCCATGTTCGATTGCATTTTCAACAAATGGTTGAGCTAACATAGGTGGGATTAATATATCTTCTGCAGATAAAACGGGGTCAGTTGTCAGTTCAACCTCGAATTGTTCTCCATAACGCTGTTGTTGAAGAGTTAGATAGAGTTTCAGTGTTTGCAACTCTTTTTCAAAAGAAATAAATTCATTTGAGCTGTTTTCAAGCGTGAGTCGCATCAGTGTTGCCAGGGATGAAATAAGGTTCACTCCTTCACGGGTAGTGTTCTTCAGAATATTATTCTGTATGACCGTTAGTAAGTTAAAAATAAAATGCGGGTTCATCTTGCTGCGTAAAAGCCTTTGTTCCAGTTCGATGGCCTGCAATCGATCGGTTGTTTTTCGTTTTTGTAATATCAACCAGAAAATAAGTATCGAGAGGATACCCATGCTTATGAGCATCAATAACATCAGTTTCTGTTGCCTGATGATAATTTCGTTTTTACTATTCGATTGTTTGAGATTAACATTTTCTGAGATGTGTTTTTCTGTTTCATAACGCGTTTTCAGTTCCTCAGTCATTTGTGTTTGTTTCAACGTGAAAATTGAGTCGTTTAGTTTTTGGGCGCGTTCAAGTTTATTGTATGCTTCCTGGAAATTTCCCAATTGATAATGAATATGGGCAACCTGGTTCAACGATTTTATTAAAAGGTCATTCCCTTGTATAGCTTGCGAAGCTGAACAGCTATAATTGAAATGTTTAAGTGCATTTTGCATGTCATTTTGTTGTAAATATGCTTTCCCCAAAAAGTATTGTGACAAAGCGAAACCATCTTTATCGCCTACTTCTTGCTGAATTGCTCCTGCCTTATTAAAATATCGGATAGATTTTGAGATTTCCTTTTTATTGAGCAATATTTTACCTATACTAATCAGGTTTTTAGCTTTTTGAATGCTATGTCCTAATTCCAGATTGAGTTTGTAGGCTCTTTTAAAATGCTGAAGGGCAGCATCATACTCTCCTTTTTCGCTGTATATCTCTCCAATATTATCTATAGTGATAGCAGCTTCTTCCTCCAGCGCATTTTTTTCGAAGTAGTTGATTGCTGGCAGGTATGCGCCGAGTGCTTCATCCAGTTTTCCTAATCGCCAGTACAAAGCGCCGATGCTATTATAAGAATATGCAATTCCTTTTTCATCAGCAATACTTTTTCTTATTGCAAGTGATTGTTGGTAATATTCAAAAGCTTTATCATACTTCGCTTGCGATTGATTCAGATAACCTAAATCACTTAGAGCTTCTGCGATCTTGATTGAGTCTTTGATAGACAAATAATAGTCAAGACCCTCTTGCATATCATCCATGGATTTTGCTATATTACCTGCATATCCATTTGCATAACCACGTGCTTTTAATGCTTTGTATCGTAAATCAGTCGCATCATACTTTTCCGCCAAGGTTATTGCTTCATCAGCATAAACAATAGCTGCTGCCGGTGAGGTGTAAACCACATGATCAGACAAAGTTATCAAAGTGGAGATTTTTTCAGTACCTGTTTGATGTTTCAAACAGCCGTCCAGGCTA
>JAQWCZ010000338.1 GCA_028705705.1 Paludibacter sp. | reverse complement strand
TACAATGCAGCTGAAATTGAAGCATTGGCTGCTCCCGAAAATGATTTTTATGATGAAATAGCTCTGTTTTATTTTGTTCAGTTTCATCTCAATAAACAATTGACAGAAGTGCATGATTACGCACGCAGTCAGGGGATTACCATCAAAGGTGATATCCCGATCGGTGTGAGTCCGCGCAGCGTGGATGCCTGGATGGAACCGGAGATGTTCAATACCGATATGCAGGCCGGAGCACCGCCGGATGATTTTTCAGTAACCGGTCAGAACTGGGGTTTCCCTACTTATAACTGGGAACTCATGGAAAGAGATAATTACCGTTGGTGGATTAAACGTTTTCAGAAACTGGCGGAATACTTCGATGCTTACCGGATTGACCATATACTCGGGTTTTTCAGGATATGGGAAATACCTCAACAGGATGTATGGGGGTTGACAGGCAGTTTCAATCCTTCGCTTCCGTTTACGGTGGAAGAGTTACAGCAAAAGGGGTTGTACTGGGATGAAAATCGTTTTCTGAAGCCTTATCTGAGGGAACATGTGTTACATGCAACTTTTGGAAAATATACAGCGGATGTTCTTCGTGAGTATTTTGATCAGGATGGTTGGCAGAACTATAAATTCAAACCGGCTTTTGATACTCAGAAAAAGGTTGAAGCCTATTTTGCTTCACTGGGTTATAATTTCGGCACCAAAGAGGTGATGATCAGAGATGGTTTGTATATGTTGCATTGTGAAGTTCTTTTCATACGGGATGCCCGGCAAGCGGATAAATTCCATCCGCGGATATCCATGCACAGCTCGGCCACTTTCCGTGATTTACCCGACGAAACCCGTCGTTTGCTGGATGGTATTTATGTTGATTATTATTACCACCGGCACAATGCTTTCTGGAAAGAGCAGGCAATGAGAAAATTACCGGCATTAATAGCTTCAACCGATATGTTGGTCTGCGGGGAAGATCTGGGTATGGTCCCCGATTCTGTTCCTGATGTGATGAACAAGCTGGAAATTCTGAGCTTGGAAATTCAGCGTATGCCGAAAAAACCGCACCACGAGTTTGCCATGCCTGAGGATGCACCTTACCGTTCGGTTTGTACGACTTCGACACACGATATGAACCCGATCAGGGCCTGGTGGCTTGAAGATAGGAACATAACGCAGCGTTTTTATAACAAAGCGCTCGGAATACAAGGTGTCGCTCCTGAGCAATGTGAACCTTGGATAGCAGAGAGAATTATTAACCAGCATCTGGCCTCTAATGCTATGCTCGTAATTTTACCCTGGCAGGATTGGTTAGCTATTGATGGGAAATATGCCCATGAGAATCCGGAAGCAGAACGGATTAATGTGCCTGCTAACCCTCGGAATTTCTGGTGTTACCGTATGCATATCAGTCTGGAGGATTTGTTGAAACTGAATTCGTTAAACGAAAGAATCAGGAAGATGATTGAAGATAGTGGAAGAGGGAAACAAGCGGAGAACTGAAACGGAAAGCTGAGAACTGAGAGCTGAGAGCGGATAAATTGGTAGTTCAACGAATAAATATTTGTTTTTTCTTTTGCCTCCTTTTGTGCCTTTTGTGGTTTAAAATTATTAAATAATTATATATGAGTGATCAAAGATATAATCAGCGTGGAGTTTCGGCATCGAAAGAAGATGTACACAATGCAATCAAAAACATTGATAAAGGACTTTATCCTAAGGCTTTCTGCAAGATTGTCCCTGATTTTTTGGGTAATGATCCTGCGTATTGCAATATCATGCATGCCGACGGCGCCGGTACGAAATCTTCATTAGCCTACATCTATTGGAAAGAAACGGGCGATTTGAGTGTGTGGAAGGGCATTGCACAGGATGCGCTGATTATGAACATTGATGATTTGCTTTGTGTAGGAGCCACGGATAATATTCTGCTCTCATCGACCATTGGTCGCAATAAAAACCTTATTCCGGGAGAAGTGATATCTGCCATTATCAACGGAACCAATGAACTGGTCGAGGAACTTGCTACTATGGGTGTGAATATTTATCCTACCGGAGGTGAAACGGCTGATGTGGGTGATTTGGTGCGTACCATCATTATTGACAGCACTGTTACTTGTCGCATGAAACGTGCTGATGTGATTGACAACGCCAATATCCGTCCGGGTGACGTGATTGTCGGCTTATCTTCATCGGGACAAGCAACTTATGAGAAGGAATACAACGGGGGGATGGGAAGCAACGGACTTACCTCGGCACGTCACGATGTGTTCGCCAATTACCTGGCTGAAAAATACCCGGAGAGCTACAATCCTGATATTCCAGGAGATTTAGCTTATTCCGGTTCTTGTAAATTAACTGATATGATTGCTGAAACGGGTTTGGATGCAGGTAAACTGGTGCTTTCACCTACACGCACCTATGCGCCGGTCATCAAAAAAATACTGGCCGAATTACGTCCGTTTATTCATGGCATGGTGCATTGTTCAGGAGGAGCACAAACCAAAATTCTGCATTTTGTCGATCAACTCAGGGTGGTGAAAAACAATCTCTTTCCCGTTCCGCCTTTGTTCCAGCTAATTCAGCAGGAATCCAAAACCGACTGGAAAGAGATGTATAAAGTGTTCAATATGGGACATCGCATGGAAATTTACCTGCCAGCGGAACAGGCAAGCCAGGTCATCGAAATCTCCCGTTCATTCAATATTGAAGCTCAAATTGTCGGATATGTAGAGCAATCCGGACAAAAAGAGCTGATCA
>JAQWCZ010000044.1 GCA_028705705.1 Paludibacter sp. | reverse complement strand
GTTCATATGGATGTAAATTTTCCGGTTGATCAATGTCTTGAAAAGGTTTTTGATTATTTAATGAGACTGATGTTTGATGCTGAAATAGCTGATGGCAACTGAATATGACAAACTCCCGCGGATTTATTCCAGTACCAGTGAATTGTATTATCGGTATCGTACCAACCTGCTTCTGTTTTTTCCTGTTGTACGGACCTTACCTTTTTACCATTCACCAATACTTGTTTCGGAGCTTTATCTGCATGCAGGCAAATACCCGTTTTTCGGTTTTCGCTCTTCACAAAGCCGTTGTGATTGTCTGTTTTTAGTTCTATCTCATAAGCATCTATACGGTTGGTACACCTGATAGTGGTTTTGCTGAACAGATCAAGTTTATAATCGGTGGTTTCACCATCATCTTCATATAATTCGTATAAAGCAGTACGACCTTCAGTTGCAGGATATATATTGAATAGTACCGGTGCATTTTTCTTTTCCCCGATGTATTGTTGCACCGGCATTTCAGGAATGATCGAACCCTTTTTTACAAACAAAGGGATCGTTTTAAGATTTACAGGATAGTCTATCCATTGCTTACCCTTATAAACTGTTTTATCATCGTTATAATCGATCCATTCTCCCTGAGGGAGATAGATCCGTTTTACTGAGGCTTCCTTTTCAACTACTGGTGCGACCAGCAAATAACTTCCGAGCAGGAATTGTTCATTCAGATTTGCTGTTTCAGGATCGTCGGGATATTCCAGGAGCAAGGCACGAATAAGTGGCAGTCCGGTATCATAAGCCTCACGGGCTGTCGTGTAGAAGTAGGGATGTAGTTTATATTTCAATTCGATGGCTTCTCTGCTTAATTTCTCGGCTTCTTCTCCGAATGTCCAGGGCTCAGCTGCATTATCTCCTTCGTGATGAGCGCGACTCAACGGATTGAATACTCCGAACTGCATCCAGCGAACGTAAAGTTCTGCCATAGCTTCCCGATCGGTAATGTCGCCGCAGTAGCCCGATATGTCAGTTGCCCAGAAGGGGATGAGTCCCATTCCAGCGGATTGTACCAATGGCAGTTGAGCAGCCAGCAAATTCCAGCCGGCACTCACATCATTTCCGTTTCCCGAGTCACCCGACCAACCGAAGGTGTAGCGTTGCATGCCCGCGTAAGCAGCCCGTGTCATCTGGAATACCCGTTTCCCCGGATTTTTTTTTTCAAACTGTTCCGTTACTACCTTATCCCAGCTAAGTCCGTACACATTATGTATTTCATTGTGCATACCTGCATGGTGCTGCATGAATAATCTATCAACATCCTCTTCGTTGCTCCATGCCGGTTCGCCCATGTCGGTCCAGAAACCTTTCACTCCATCATCAAGTACCTTTTGCTGATAGTTGCCCCACCAATCAGCCACTTCCGGTTTGGTAAAGTCAACAACCCCACAGTTCCCTCCCCAGGGCCATGGCATATCATAACTTTTTCCAGTGCGGATATCTTTAACAAAATACTCCAGCGAATCAGCTTCTTTCCATTGTTTGAAATTGTTTTGCGAAATCACAGGGTCTTGCGATACAATCATTTTAAATCCCTGCGATGCCAGGTCGGCAACCATACCTGCTGGATTGCTGTAGTTTTCTTTTCTCCATTCAAAATTCTGCAACTGTTGTGTCCATCCAATATCCTGATAGATAATGTCGCAAGGAATCTGTCGTTTTCTGAATTCAGCAGCCACTTCCCGAGCAAGATCTTCTCTGGTGTACAATCCCCGACATTGAGCAAAACCAAGCGCCCATGTGGGAGGCATAATGGGTTTACCAGTCAGGTCAGTATAACGATGAATAATTTTTTTATAGCTTGGACCAAAAATAAAATAATACAGCATTTCCCCATCCGGAGCGCTAAAGCTATAATAATCATCAGATCTGCTGCCGAAGTCAAATTCGCTTTTATAGGTGTTGTCAAAGAATATCCCATATCCGTAATTACTCATAAAAAATGGGATACTTTTATACAAAGGATCTTCATTGATGCCATAGCAAGGCCTATCACTGTTCCACATGCGGAAGGTTTGCCCACGCCGATTCAGCGGTCCGTTTTTTTCTCCCAAGCCGAAAAATTGTTCGTTGGGACGAAGGGTTTTATAGCTTGTTTGCTTTTCTCCTGCTTTTAAGAATCCTTTCTGTTGATAATCTTCCAGCAGGAGTTTCTGATATTTATCAAAGATCCTGAGTTGAAAAGGTGTTTTGTTGATGCGGAGAATTAATTCGGAAGTAAAAATTTCATAGCTCCCGGCTAATTCAGTTATATTTAAATCTCCCATGGATTCAATTGATTCATTTACAACTGCAAATGAAGGATTATTCCGCTGAAATGAACCTGCTTCATACCAAATCCTGATGATACCGGGGCTGACAAATTTCAGTGATACATGGATATCATTATCAGTCTGGAAAACCACTTCATTTTTATTTGTCTGATGTGAATTGATATTGCCGGGAGTCTGCGTAAATAGCATAACCGGAATAAGTACAGATACAACGAACAACACAACCTTCTTCATACTGTATTTTTTTAAAATTCAACAACCAACATGTTCCAATATTGTAATTCCGGGAGCCTAAAACTTACTTTAGTTCCAACCTGTTTAAAATTCAATGAACGGGCAATACCTCCAGCAAAATCGGGAGATGCAATCCAAATTTTCTGAACTGTTTCTGTAAATGATAAGGAGATTTTCGCATCTTCAATAACTACCGGGGGAGGTTGAACTCCATCGTTGTCCCGCCATTCTAAAGAAATGGCATTTGTCAGATTAATAAAATGTATTACCTGCTTATCTGAAAACAATTTCCCAAAATATGCTACTTTTCCTGTAAGGGCAGGCCAGGGTTCAAGACTTAATTTATGATCAATGGAATTGATGGTAACGGTGTTAAAGTTTCCACCATCCCGCAGCAGGTTTTGATAAGCGGTCAGAAAATCATAATAATTAATCAATGCTTTTTTTAAATCTTCTTTCATCTGTAGATTATTGCGCGGAAAATATTCTTTTCCAAGCATGTGTTCTCCCAGTTCAATATGCGCACCTCCGAACGCAAAAATCACAGCATTTGTCATCAATACCGAAGCGGTATTGAAGTAACCAGGGTTATTGGCCAGGTTGTAATTCATATAGGCTGCCAGCACGGTGTTTTTTTGATAATTTGAAAGCACATTGTTTTGTTTAATGATGGTCGCCAGATCATTGTAACGATCGTAGGGAGTCCAGACTTCGGTATATAAAAATGGAGTAGGAGCAGCAGCAATGCCTTGCTGACCATACTGAGATACAGCATTCAACACGTTGATTTTATCTGGAATGGCTGTTTGAAAAGCTTCTATAAATGGTTGATAGGTATTTGCCAGAATCAGATCTTTACCTTGATAAGTATATCGGGGATCTTTACGATTTCCGAGCTGATCCATGTGAAAGCCGTCAAAATCCAGAAACTGATACACTTTCTTTGTTTCATTGATTGCGTATACCTGCCATTCGCTGTTCGAAGGATCGAGCAGATAGATATTACTTAAAAACGGCGAACTAAGCGGATGATAGTCGCGGTTAATATGCGTATTGTCGTTGAAAATGTACCATTCCTTCTTTACACCGTCATTCTCTGCATTTTCCCAAGCACCGTAAATCAGGTTATAAAAGGTTGATCGAATATTGCGTTCGTGTCCACCTTTGATATATTTGTCCACCGTACTGAAAACCACTTCTTTGTTGCTGATATCCTGCCAACTTGTGGCCGGCACATTCCCGTTCATCGTTAAGGGCTGATGGTGTTTTCCCAACCAGTCGTAATATTGTAAGCCGTTGATGTGATATTTATTCAAATTGTCCAGCACCTCATCAATTCTTTCCTGAGATAAATTCCCGAAATCTGTCAGAAAACCATACCGTGGAAATTTTGTCCAATTGGAAGAAACATCTATTCCTGTTGTTGCATGAATTTTCTCCACTCCATTTACCAAACTGAAAACTTCGGCCATGTATCCCCTGAAATCATTAGCAGGAGGAGTCCATTGCCAATGCGTCTCTGTCAGATCAACGGTTTCAATTTCATCATATAGATATTTGTAGCGTACTTTTGCGCCTGAAGGTAAGGCAGTTGTTTCAAGTGAAAAATGCACTGTTTCGCCGGGATTATATGCTGCTTTATCAGTTGACAACAAAAGGTCCTGAAATTTTGGCGTTGCAGGATTTTCCGGCGCCTCCGGGAACTCTTCAGTTGTAGTCGGATCACAGGCAATAAAAAGAATAGAAATCAACAACAGGAACAAGACGTTTTTCTTCAACATAACAATAATTATTAGTAGGATAATACAGTATTCTTTTCGTTTATACTGATTTATATTTGCTTTGAGAAAATTATTTTTTAATAAATTTAAAAATACGATTTTTTGCTTTTAACAGGTATATACCTCCTTTTAATGTAGATATATCAATATAGTCTCCCGGAGCGTCTCCCTCAGCTATTTTTGCACCTGAAATATTGTAAATCTGATAATTAAAACGATCATGTGTGTTAAAAATCAATCTATCAGAAACAATATTAGAGATTAATTCAGGAAATGATTCATTCACCATAGTATTAAGAGTGGTTGTGTTTTTTTGTATACTGATAGACAATGTGCTAACATTTAATACAATATGATAATTCCCTGCTTCTGAAATTGTCCATTTTGAATCAGGAGAAGTTCCTAAAAACATTTCGGTGTCCGAAACCCGCATGAACATTTCCTGTGTCCAGTCAAAATATCTGTTGATTGGGAATTTAAATTCGCCGACTTGCATCATTCCATCGTATGAAAACTCAAATGGATTTGTTGTGTTTCTGGTCAGCTCATAAGCCATCCCTATATCCCATCCGTTTGGAGAGGCACCACCTACCATAAATAAAGTATTAAAAGGAATTGGGTTTGTTTCGACCATAGGAGTAATTGAGTATGTCATGAGTGTTGTGTCGACGACAATACTATAATTACCTGCAGTTGAAATGCTAAATGATATGTCAGGATCTTCGTAAGTTGATCTTCTGACAAGAACATTCCCGTTGCCGGGACCCCAACTGGGCACCCAATCAGCATTAGATAAAAGTAATTTAAAAGAACCATTGTTTAACCAGGCGTTGTAATGAAAAACAGAACTGTTGCCAGTATCCAGTGTAACCGGAGATCCATGATCTTTGCTCCATCCATAACGGGTAGCATCACCTACTAATTGCAAGCGTTGTTGAGCAGGTAAATAGTTTATTATCAGACAGACAAACAACAACGTGACGATTGAAAAAGATAAAATTCGTTTCATAACCTTTGATTTTTTAAAAGATAAAATTAATGTGTTAATGTGCCAATGATTCATTGGCACATTATAAATTACTGTTTTACAATACTGATATCCAGTGTTTCCAGATTAGCGGTTATTACATAATCGCCTGCAACCGTGATATTCCATTTTTCATCATCCGGAGCACCTCCTTTATGACGATACATTTTCGTATCACTTGTTCGCATGTACATATCCTGTCCCCAGTCGCTGTTGCGGTTTACCGGGAACTTAAATTCACCTGTCACCATTGGTCCGGAATACGTAAATATACATCCATTTGTGGCATCTTCAGTCAATTCTAATGCATCTCCGATAGTCCAACCAATTGGTGTAGCACTACCTACCATGTATAATTTTTCACGATGAATATCGATAGAAAGGTCTAATAAATTCAAAGTGACGACATAGAATCCTTTCTTGGTGATGGTCCATTTTTCATCATCCGAGTTTCCACCTTTATGCAAGTACATTTTAGTATCTGATTCGCGCATGAACATATCCTGTCCCCAATCGCTGTTACGATTTACCGGGAATTTAAAGTCACCGGCATTCATTACCCCCGTATATGTAAATACAAACGGATCGGTCTCACTCTGTACCAGTTTGGTTGCATTGGAAATATCCCATCCATTCGGGGTTGCATCACCTACCATATAAATTTCGTTGTAAGCAGGTAAATCAACTTGCTCATATACAATCGATAAATCGAGTAAACTTACCGTTATTTTGTAAACTGCTGTTTCCGTAATGTTGAATTGTTCGTCAGGCTCTGTGTCGCTGGTACGTATAACAATTTTTGTGTCATCAGCGCCTTTATTATAGGAAGGTAGGAATTGTCCTTTTGTTGTGATAAACTTAAAGGTACCAACGCCTAAACTTCCCTGATAGACAAAAACAGTTGGATCAGCCTGAGGAGTCAGTTCAATGGCATTGTCAGCACTCCATCCATTGGGTGAAGCACTTCCGATGATGTACAAGGTTTTGCTTACCGGTTGATAGGGTGTAACACGGATGCTGATGACAGGAGATGTTTCTCCTGTTGCCGGAGTAGTGTGGATGGTTGAAATAACACGGGCTTCAAGGGTTATTGCTGTGCCGGGAGTAGCATTCCAGCGTGTGAGTAATAAATCATTCAGTTCACCTGTTAAAAAAACCTGGCTATATTTCCCTTTACCCAATTCAAAACGAATCGGATTTGCTAAATTATTTCCTTGTTTATCAACTTCCAGTACATAAGATATGGAAGTTCCAGTACCATTGTTTGTCCCTGAGGTCCAGTTGAATGTGACCGCGGTATTATTTACCTGCTTTTGGTTTAGTTGTATCGTTTCGTTTGAAGCACTAAGTGCCAGAGGTCCTGCTTTTGCAATATCATTCGGGTATTCTGTTTCACAGGAAGTCATAAAAAACAATCCACTCAGAAGTAAAGCTGGTAATAATTTTAAATATGATATAATTTTTTTCATATTAAAATGCATTTTAAGATTAATAATCTGGATTTTGTGAAAGATTTGGGTTTGCATCTCTTTCTTTTTGAGGAACAGGGAACAGCAAGTGTTTGGTCGTCATATTGGTTTTTCCGATTGAATGAAGGAAATCAATACCATACTGACCTCCATTTATGCGAATTAAATCGAACCAACGTTGGCCTTCGTAAGCTAATTCCATCCTTCGTTCATGCAGAATTTTCATTCGCAGGTCTGATTGGTTCAGCCCGCTTACATTTCCCAAACCTGCCCGTACGCGAACTTTGTTCAGTGTTGCATTGTCATTACTAGCGGGAAGTTGTGCTTCAGACGTCCTCCCCAATTCATTTAATGCTTCCGCTTTCATCAGCAACACATCAGCATAACGGAGTACGGGGAAGTTAAGTGGATTGTTGTCACTGGAATTGGCAATGGATTTTACAACCAGAAATTTACGAAGATTGTAACCTGTATAGGAATACGATTTTTTATAATCTATACCATCGAATTTCGGACATCCTTCATATAATACGGTGATATCTTTTCTCAAATCTCCGGATTCATAAGCATTTACAAATTCCTGTGTTGGTTGATTCCATCCCCATCCACCTTCCACCATATTGGAACCACGGGGACCAGTAAAAGTACTCAACCAGGATGATTGATTTTCGTTACTCCAGAAGTCATATCCGGCATCTTTGACATATTGCACTTCAAACAATGATTCAACACCATTCTCTTTATCAGGATTAAAATTATCTCCATAATTTTCAGCAAGGGTATAGCCAAGTGTTTTTACTTCGTCACAGTAATCAGCAACCTTTTGCCAGTTACCGAGAGTCAGATAAACCTTGGCCAGCATACCTAATGCGGCCCCTTTTGAGGCGCGACCGATGTTTGTGCCGGTGTATTGTTCACGTGGAGGCAATAATGCAGCAGCATCTTCCAAATCGGAGATAATCTGATCATATACAAGTGATTTTGCGGTTCTAGCAGGACGCAAGTCACCTGCCGGATCCACAGGCTCTAATACCAGTGGCACATCGCCAAAGAATCGCACCAGGATAAAATAATAATGAGCTCTTAAGAAGTAAGCTTCACCTAAAACCCTGTTTTTGATGTTGTCATTGATATCCATACCGGGTACATTTTTCAATACAAGATTAGCTCGTAAAATTCCGGGCCATGGACCTCTCCACAAATCAAGTACACCCTGATTGTCGGTTGCGGTAACAAAATTAGCCTGATCCTGCGTTTCAATTCCATCGGTTCCACCGGCAGCTCCTACCATACTATTGCCGGCCATGATGTCGGTTGTCCACATACGCATATTGTATAATTTTGGCCACTGAAGTGGTTGGTAAGCGCCATTTACTGCTGCGATAGCATCCGCTTCAGTAAGATAGAAGTTTTCAGTGTTTACTGAATCTTCAGGCGCTTTGTTCAGAAAATCCTCGCTGCAGGAAATCATTCCCAGCGTGATGATTGTCAGAAGAAAATATTTTGATAATTTCATAACTTTTTCTTTTTTATAGATTAAATACCAAGGTTAATACCGACAGTAACTGTGCGGGTAACAGGATAAACATTATTATCAATACCATTTACTCCTACTTCAGGATCAAATCCGCTGTAGTTGGTAAGTGTAAAGATATTCTGTCCGGAAATATAGAACCTTGCCGAATTAAGCTTGATTTTCTGCATGATTCGTGCAGGCATGGTATAGCCGAGGGTCACGTTTTTGATACGCAGGTAGGAACCATCTTCCACAAAGCGATCTGATGGACGGGTATTTTTATTCGGATCATTGAACACAGCGCGCGGAACGCTATTGCTGCTTCCTTCTCCATTCCAGCGGTCGAGAGTGGCAATAGTCTGATTTTGTGCTACTGCCATGGCTTCGCTCCAGAATCGGTTGGCATTAATAATCTGGTTGCCGGCTACTCCCTGCAGGAAAATGCTTAAATCAAATCCTTTATAAGCAAAGGTATTGTTCAGGGCAAATATAACCGTCGGATTCGGATTCCCTAAATAAGTGCGGTCATCATCATTAATAACACCATCATTGTTCAAATCTTTGAAACGAATATCTCCCGCCGAAGTTCTGTTGAAAGGATCGTTTCCGGGAACCTGTACGGCATGATTATCAACTTCTTCCTGAGTCTGGAAAACACCATCGGTAACGAATCCGTAGAATGTGTTGACCGGTAAACCCGCTTTAATTAATGCCAGATTATAATTCAGACCGATACTCCCGCTCGACATAGGAACCGTATCATTGATGCTGATAATCTTATTTTGATTCAGTGAAATGTTGAATGATGTATTCCATTTAAAATCCCCTGTCAAGTTTCTGGAGTTGATAGTCAGTTCAATCCCTTTATTTTGCATTTCTCCAGCATTGATTGAAGGCACATAAATATCTGAATATCCGGTGGAAACAGGGACAACCATGGGAACCAACATTTTATCAGTATTTTTTACATAAGCATCAACCGAAATATCTACCCTTTGATTTAATATTGATGCATCAAGACCGATATTTGCTTGTTTCTGTTGTTCCCATTGTACATACGGATTTGGCATAACTACCGGAACAACTGCCGACACGATGGTATTGTTAAAGTTATATGCATAAGTATTCAGGGAAGATGCAAAGGAATAATTCCCGATTTCCTGGTTCCCTGTGATTCCGTAACCTCCACGTATTTTCATATCATCGAATAAATCAACATTTTTCATGAAGTCTTCTTCAGAAATACGCCATGCAGCAGAAGCCGATGGAAAGATCCCGAACTTGTTGCCACTTCCGAATCGGGAGGATCCGTCGCGGCGAACTGTTGCTGTAATTAAATATTTATCAGCATAACTGTAATTAACACGACCCATATAGGATAACAAAGCCCAACTGGATGTATTGCCTCCATTGGTTGGTTGTTCAATCCCATTATCGAGTTGTTGGGTCGATTCACTGGCAAATTTCTTTACCGAGGCATTGATATAATTATATCTGTTTTCCTGGGCACTGGTACCTGCCATGAAATTCATGCGATGCTCCCCGATTTTTTTTTCATAAGTCAAGGTATTATCCCATAACCAGGTGATGTTTTTATTGTATTGCTGGAATAAGTATGCTGTATTATTGATACTTGAATCCCATTTGTAAGCCGGCGCCCAGGTGCGGGCATCCCAAAAATTTGCCTGCAATCCATAAGTTGTTTTGAATTTCAGATCCTTTAATAATGCTAATTCAGCATAGACTGATCCCATGAGGTTGTATCCTGAAGTCAGGTTTTCAACAGTAAGCGCTTTACCAACCGGGTTTTCAATGTCTCCATCGTAAATGGGTTGTGCAATCGGACCGGAATAACTTCCATCGGAGCGTGTTACAGGCTGTGTTGGTAAAGCGAGTATGGCATTCTGGATGCTGTAGCTTCCACTAGGTTTTAAATCATGATTCAAAAGTATTGTGTTGCCTACTTTTAACCACGAATTTACTTTACTATCGGCATTCACTTGCAGCGTAAAACGTTTGAATCCTGTGCCAATAACAATTCCATCCTGATTCAGAAAATTACCTGAAATATAATAATTGGTTTTCTCACTATTTCCGGTGTAGGAAAGGGAGTAATTTTGCATGGGAGCAGTACGGAAAATTTCGTCCAGCCAGTTGGTGCCTACACCCAAACTTTCAGGATCCCAGAAAGCGGGATTAGGTACCTGACCGCCATTGGTGAGCATTTCATTCTGAAGTTGTGCAAATTGATTTGCATTCAGTATTTCTACAACATGCGTAGGTTGCTGCAAAGCATAAGCATAATTAAAGTTGACATTGGATTTACCTTTTGCTCCGCTTCCTCGTTTGGTCGTTACGATTACAACTCCATTTGCCCCCCTTGATCCATAAATGGCAGTTGCAGAGGCATCTTTTAAAACCTGAAGCGATTCAACATCATCCATGTTTAACTGGTTTAAACCTCCTGAAACAGGAATTCCATCAATCACAACCAATGGGTTGCTGTTATTGATTGTTCCGGTACCCCGAATTCGGAATGTAGCATCGGATCCGGGAGTTCCTGTGCTGATAACCTGTACCCCCGCTGCACGCCCCTGCATGGCATCGCTGATACTCGGGACGGGTAATGAAGTGAGTTCGTCAGATTTAATAACAGAAACCGATCCGGTCAGATCTTTCTTTCGTTGGGTACCATAACCAATCACCACTACCTCTTCTAATTGCGCTGAAGATTCAGTAAGAATAATACGTACAGGAATATCTTTAACAACGAATTCCTGACTTGCAAAACCAACATAAGAAACTTGTAATACAGGGTTGGTTGTTGCTGATAACAACATAAAACTACCTGAAGCATCAGTAATTGTACCTGAAGAGGTGCCTTTGAGTACCACACTTACTCCGATTAACGGGTCTCCATTTACATCTGCTACTTTTCCCGTAATCCTGACGGGATTTGACTGGGCTGTTAAAGCAGGAAGCGCCCATGTCATCAAACTACCTATCAGTAGTAAGTTGAGAAGAAATTTTTTCATGTTTAACTTCATGT
>JAQWCZ010000337.1 GCA_028705705.1 Paludibacter sp. | reverse complement strand
ATTTACCTCTGACCGATTTTTTATAAGGAATAGCAGGCAACTTACGGTTTACGACAACAAACGAAGGATCGTCAACAAATTTCCCGGTCGAATCATATTCTAACCGGATAATATGGGGTGTGAGCATCGAGAAACGTGCATTCCCGTCAATAACTATAGAAGTCGTCATTGCCGGTTGAAAGGTTGTTTTACCCTGTGCCTGCAGAGACAGTAAATAACTGAATGAGAGAAATAAGACTAAAAATGATTTGATTTGTGTTTTTGTTTTCATGAATTTTGCCCTGTTTTCGCTTTTCCAATAGTACTTTGTTTTATCAGTACTGAGAGGGATATTCGAAAATATGGACAGTTTATTTTACTTAGCGTACAATTTTTATGGACAAAATCCTGCTTGAAAAATAAATTTCTGTTTATATAAATTTGTAAGACCATGCACTACCAGAACATATATTCCTTCACGTTTAAATATTCGGTTGCAATCAAAAGAAATTTCTCTTTGTCAAGCATCATAGAAGCAATCTCCGGATTGTTTTTATATTCAAGTTTTATTGTCGTATAATTGTCGGCAGTCAGGGCAATTTCACCGGTCAGGGTATTTTCCGTATCATTATCCTCTCCATCCCGATTGCATTATTGGGGAGACTTGTGCTGTCGCCTGAAATGAAAAGAAACAAAAAATGAATACTATGCCGAAATGATATATTTTATTCATGAGTAATTAAATAAGAAAACAGTTTTTTAGCATATTAATGTTTCGTCCAACCAATAATTTTGTAACAATTCCCCTTATAATTTCCTTTGGTGGTTGACTTGCCTATTTTGCCATTCCAATCCAATGTTATCCAGTTAAACTTATCATTTTTATAATCCATATTATACGAATCATCTTCAAACAAACGGGCAGGAAGGCATTTATCCCCATAGGTATGGCAAGTAATTTCAAATTTTGTGTTTCGGGTTACAAATTGTACCGGTTTGGCCAAAGGCAGAATAGTGCCCTCTTTTACAAATAAAGGAATCTGATCAAGTGTCATTTGAATATCATACCACTTCTTTCCTTTATATTTTTGATCTGTATTAAAATCGTACCAGTTACCTTCCGGGAAATAAACACTTCTTGTACTTGCTCCATCCAGAAAAGGAGCTGCCAATAAACCATCACCAATCATATATTCATCATCAATTTTATAAACCTGCGTATCGTTGGGATAATCAACCACCAAAGCACGAAATGGCGGAATACCTTTAAAATGATAATCAGCAAAAGCTGCATACAAATATGGAATAAGGCTCATGCGCAATTCCAGCAACTTGCGGACTTTCGATTCCAGTTCTTTTGCATCAGGCAAGAAGATATTCCGGTTGTTTTTTGTTGAATCATATTGCAACCAGGGCGGATTGTTCAAATACCAGGAATTAAACACCAAATGTGCAGACAGAACTCCGGTTTGTGTCCGGCGAATCAGGTCGGCAGATGATTTGCTTTCCCTGATTTCAGGCGTCCATAACAGTCCGGAAAAACCGGCATTTGAAATCATTCTGACAAATTCGTGGTGATTGTACATGTCACTATAAAGCGACGAAGTATAAGGAGATGCAAATGCTTGCGAAGAGCGTAGATCGAACAAAGTTCGTTTATTTTGTTTGTTAAATACATCCAACAGACTTTTTTGATAAAGTAAACCAAATAACTGGTGCATTTGTTCTCCATCAATTCCTGAAGGGAATCGTGAGATTTCAGGGAAACTCCATTGATTAGCTGCATCTTTATAATCGGCTGCATCACACTCATCCAGTTTGAAAGCCATTATTCCTTTGTTAACAAGAGTTTTTTCATGGTAATCCCCGAATATCTTCCGGGCTTCAGGGTCAACAAAATCAGGGACTAAACCGTTCCAAACAGAAAAGTCACATGATTTGTTTCTCAGTGGTTCGAAAACCGGAGAAGTTGGGAAAACATAGGCATGTTCCCAAAGGTTTAATTTGAAACCCATGCTATCCATTTGCGACACAAAACGATCGGGGTCAGCGAACAAGGAATTATTCCAAACATACGAACAAGAATAGGCTTCTGTCTGCCATCCCGGTTCAAGTCCAAACATATCACAAGGTATATTATTCTCTCTGAAATAATTAGCCAGGTTTTGTGTTTTAACATCCGAGTAATCACCTTTACCACGGTATTTAACACCTAATCCCCAGGTCGGGAGGATACAACCTCCCCCGGAAAACAGGTTATAGCGTTGAATAGACTCTTTGATGGTCGGTCCGTCAAAAATATAAATTTCCATACCCTGTTCCGACGGCACCTCAATCAGCATATTGTCGGATTGCTTTCCCAATGTTTTATACAAATCAATTGTCGATGTAGCGACATCAGCGTTTCGGGCTTCTTTTATCTTATCACTTTCAGTTAACTTTTTCATAGTTCCACTATAAAAAGTTACATAGCGTGAGCTATTTACCAAAACACCGTAACCTTTTGTCGAAACATAAAACGGAACAGGGGCATGAGAAAAGCCAACATTGCCGGTCGATAAACTATTCACTCT
This sequence comes from Paludibacter sp., assembly GCA_028705705.1. Classification (GTDB taxonomy): domain Bacteria; phylum Bacteroidota; class Bacteroidia; order Bacteroidales; family Paludibacteraceae; genus Paludibacter. The sequence goes on along the minus strand of JAQWCZ010000337.1, from coordinate 206 downwards.
GATTTCTTTTCGCAATCCACGTTGTTGAAAGGTGTTATTTTGTAATCCAAATCCATATAATTGCTCAGATTCATCCATAATTAGCTCCGCGATACAACCCCGTTTTGTTAAACCAAATTTGATAGAGTTTAAATCAAACGGAGGAATATCATCATCTGCCAGATGCTTCATGCTTTCAATTGCCGGAATTTCTTTGAATTCAGAAG
>JAQWCZ010000043.1 GCA_028705705.1 Paludibacter sp. | reverse complement strand
TCTTGTCTTTCTGTTTGTTACAGGGTGTTTATGTCCCGTTATGGCAAACTGGAAACAGGATTCGTTTACGGGTGCAAATTTACAACTAAAAACCATATTATTATTTAAATTATTTGAAAAACAACGTAACATTTTCGTATTTTCGAAAGAGTAATTTATCTTTGCAAACGTTATGATAAGGCTAAAATTGATAACATACTTATTATCAGGATTTTTCTCACTCCTTTTTGTTTTTGCCGGAACGGGTTATAACATTGTAAATTATTGTTGTAACAACTGTGCCGGCAAAGGGATTGACTACATCGCTCATCATTCCTGCATTTCGGTGCATCATGAAAAAGATGCATCCTGTTGTGATTCGGATGAACATCAACATAACCACGAGTTCCCGGGCTTATCAGTTTCAGAGAATAATGAAATTTGCACCCATGAACACAGTTGCGAAGTAAAAAGGGTTCACGTAGATGATTTTTCTGTTTCTGAAAGACTGATGCAAAGCGTATTCAGCTTTGATTTTGTTTTTACTGCTATTCCCGAACGGACTATCTACAATTCGTTCGATAAGTTTCTGGTAAATTATCATGCCAATCCTCCGCCAGATTTCTCATTGCCTGACGGTAGGAAAATTCTGGTAAACAAAGCTGTTTTAATCATTTGATTAAGCTGTAACTAATTGTTCTACACTGTGTAATATTACATGGTGAATAAGCTTTTTACGTTTCAAAAAATCAAATAATTAAAACATTATGCAAAGAATTATATTTATTCCATTGCTTTTCCTCTCATTTTTAGTTTATGCCGATATTACAGGAAAAGTAACGGATACCAAAGGAGACCCCATTCCGGGTGTCAATATCTTCTGGCTCAATACCCAATCAGGAACTGTTTCCGATGTGGACGGGACTTTTAAGATTCCCGGGAGTAATCATAGCAAACAATTGGTTTTTAGCAATGTAGCTTTTCAGGGAGATACCATCCATGTTGAAAACCTAACAGAACCTCTTTATGTAAAACTGAATGAAGTAATAGAATTGCGGGAGGTTTCGGTGGTACAAAAGAGTCCGGGTGTAGTAAAGCACCGTTTTGCTGTCCTGCAAACGGAAAAAATTACGGTCGACGAGTTGTGTAAAGCAGCTTGTTGTAATCTTTCCGAGAGTTTCGAAACCAATCCATCTGTGGACGTGTCGTACAGCGATGCGGCCACCGGCGCCAAGCAAATCAAAATGCTCGGCTTGCCCGGCACTTACGTGCAAATGCTTACAGAGAATATTCCCAACCTGAGGGGTATTTCATCGGTATACGGACTTGGTTTTATTCCCGGTCCATGGATGGAAGGCATTCAGGTATCGAAAGGAACCGGTTCGGTCATCAATGGCTATGAAGCGGTAACGGGACAAATCAATGTGGAGTACAAAAAACCACAAACCAGCGAGATCGTGGCAGCCAATTTGTTTGCCAGTGATGCGGGTAGGGTGGAAGCCAATGTGAATACCGGCATCAAACTGACTCCAGAACTTGCAACTGGTGTATTACTGCATGCTTCCGATGAATTGATGTCGTTGGATGATAATGTCGATGGATATATGGATATGCCGATGATTAAGCAACTGAATTTTATCAATCGCTGGTACTACCGGAGTCCGAAGTTTGTGTCACAGGCTTTTGTACGTGCTTTATCAGAAAACCGCATGGGTGGTACGGTTGATGGAAATTACAGGATCGATATTGATACCAAACGGTACGAATTCTTCGTGAAAAACGGGTATGTGTTCAATCCAGCTAAAGAAATGAGTGTAGGCTTGATATTGAGCGGATCTATCCATGATCAGCAGGCGCATTACGGACTGAAACATTACGAGGGACGTCAGGATAATTTCTACGCGAACCTGATATTCCAGACGAACCTGGATGAACACCAGAAGCTTTCTGCCGGTTTGAGTTTCAATCATGATTTATTCGATGAATCAGTTGAAGGTAATGTGAATATTAATTATTCGGATAATCCAACAATCACACTCTTTAATAAGGAATATGTACCGGGTGCATTTGCAGAATACACCCTTAACTTGCACGATAAATTCATTGTTTTGGCAGGATTAAGGACAGATTACCATAATATTTATGGTGCATTTGTAACCCCACGCTTGCATCTGAAATACGTGCCAGCCGAATTTTTACACATCAGAACTACCATGGGAAAAGGCTATCGTTCACCAAATATGCTGGCTGAGAATAATTTCTATCTGGCAAGTAACCGGGCACTGGTGTTGGATAACAACCTGAAAATGGAAGAAGCCTGGAATTATGGTGTGAGTTTACAGGGTTATATTCCTCTTTTTAACAGGGAATTAACTTTATCAGGCGAATGGTATTATACCAATTTCAGACAGCAGGTTGTAACCGATGTCGATAGCGATGTGCATCAGGTACATTTTTATAACCTGAATGGGAAATCATTTGCTCACAGTGTGCAGTTTGAAGCCAATATGGAAGTAGTAAAAGGATTCACCATGACGCTGGCTCATCGATTTAATGATGTGCAATCGACTATTGGAGGTGTTTTGCGGGAAAAACCGTTGACAAACCGATATAAGAGTCTGGCTACAGCGTCCTATCAAACCCCATTGAAGAAATGGCAGTTTGATTTCACTGCGCAGTTTAACGGCGGTGGTCGCATGCCCGATCCAGATCCGGTGAATCCCCTGTGGAATACAGAATTCCCGGCTTACACCATATTAAATGCTCAGATTACGAAATACTTCAGAACCTGGTCGGTATACGCCGGCTCCGAAAACCTGACCGGTTTTGTGCAGGATAATCCCATCATCGACGTGACGAATCCATTCAGCAACGATTTCGATGCAACCAATGTATGGGGACCCACACATGGACGGAAATTGTATGTCGGATTACGATGGGCGATTGACAGATAATATAGTCAACAGTCAACGGACATTGGACAAAAGACCGTAGACTGTAGACATATATAAAATCAAAACATATATAATCATGAAAACAAAAAACTTTATCGCGTTATTAATGGCAACCATGTTGGCCATTATTCCTGTGTTCGCGCAGAAATCGAATCAGAACCGGGCAACTGTCGTATTTAATGTGACAATGGACTGCCACAGTTGTCAGCAGAAGATTGAGAAGAACATTGCATTTGAAAAGGGAGTGAAGGCATTGGATGTCAGTTTGCAAAAACAAACGGTTCAGGTGACCTACGATACCCGCAGGACGACAGTGGAAAAACTTCAGGAAGCTATAAAAAAGTTAGGCTACAAAGCGAAGGTTCAACAGGATGAAAGAAAATGATTCAATAAGCTTTGAAATTGTAAAAATAGGTACAATGGATAAGTTGGGTAGCAAATAAATCATAAAAATATTCAAAATTAGGATTTAAGTAGAACCAATTTAAATAAAACATTGTATTTTCACCCCGAAATCAATTTAGTATTAGAACAACAATTAAAAAACAACAATTAAAAGAATATCAAAATGAAAAAGAATGTATTAATTTTATCATTATTCGTGTTTTTTGCAGTAGGTATGGTAGCTCAGGCTCCGGCTAAAGACAAAAAAGAGTGCACCAAAACAGAACAAAAAGCTGAATGCAAAGACAAAAAAGATGCTTGTTGCAAAGAAAAGGAAGCATGTTCAGATAAAAAAGATGCTTGTTGCAAAGAAAAGAAAGCATGTTCAGATAAAAAAGCCTGCGATGGCAAAGAAAAAGCCAACGCTGAAAAGAAAGGATGTTGTGCAACATCAAAATCATAAATTTACTTGAACAAACAGGGAAGCTCCGGGGGAAACCGCCGGGACTATTCAAAATTTTGTGTAAACTCCAAACTACAGGGTTCAGGTATTAAACTTGAATCCTGTTTTCAAATATAGTAAGAAATTGATTAAAAATCAATCCCCAGTTCCAAACAGGCTGATTCCAACTTGACACTGTCCAATAAATACAAATCAGTTCCATCATGGATTACAAAACGGTTCATCATGGACGCACAATAATTATTGATGTTCAACCCGTAACAGGTCGTTAACCGTTTTTACCGGATTAAAAGTGGCAACAGGAACCTCAACAAACACCGTATTCCAGTCCGACATTGCGCCATTCCACAAACCCGGCAACTCCAACGCTTTCAAAGCTTTCCCGTTTTTTGATTTGAGTGAGATAAAACCGGTGTTTTTATCTACATATTGCAATAAATCGAATTTATTTCCTTTATAATCTTTCACCCCACACACCAGATCAACCGGATTAAAATGCGTAGATTGTAACATTTTTTCCTTCTCGACAGGATTACTGAGATCAATCTGCGAACTTTCCAGAATTTGGGTTGAAATAGTCCCATCCTGATTAACGATGAGAAAAGGCCCCCCGCCCGGTTCACCGGTATTTTTCACCATACCGCAAACGCGAATAGGCCGGTTTAGCTTGCCATAGAGATAGTTCTGCAACTCTTTGCCTGACAAATCAGCAATACCCGGATGAATATTATTCAGACTGCCCTCACAGAAACCGGCAATTTCCCACAATTTTTCATCTTTCAACAAGCCCTTATCCATCATGCGCAGGTATTTGAAAGTTTGTTCCTGCAGTTTCACCAGTAAACCACCCAGCACTTTTTTATAGATGATCGTTGGATTTTTCAGTGCATCCGGCACCACATTATCAATATTTTTAATAAAAATAACATCTGCTTTCAAATCATTCAGATTTTCAATTAAAGCGCCATGTCCACCCGGACGAAACACCAGTTCACCTTTGTCCCTGAACGGTTGATTATTCTCATCTGCAGCAATCGTATCGGTAGCTGGTTTTTGTGCTGAAAAAGTCACCACATATTTAGCCTGATAGACATTTGCTAAATCATCAACTACTTCATTCAGATGCTGTTCAAAGAATTGAAGATGCTCTGTTGATACCGTAAAATGAATATTCACAACACCCTGTTTATTCATGGTGTATAAAGCACCTTCCGCCAAATGCTCCATCAACGGAGTACGTTTACCCTGTTTATATGTATGAAACAACAATAAACCTTTCGGCAAAGCACCGTAATTTAATCCTTTTTTATTCAACAGAAGATTTACAATCTTTTTATACTGTTTATCTGCTATCAATTCCGGAATTTGTTTTCCTTCCTGTTGGATGCAACTTTCATTCAGCAAATCATAAAAAGCAAACTTATCTATTTCAGCAAAAAACTGTTTAACAGAGTCACTTAGCGGTTCTTCCAATTTTTCATCCAAAAACTCAAATAAATCTTTAAACATCCTGCTTGCAGCACCGGAAGCAGGAACAAATTTCAGAATAGTTTTCTTCTTGTTGAGGTAATTATCCCATTTATCCAGATATTTCGATAATTCATCGTTTGTAACTTGTATCAATCCATTGTCCGGACCGGCAGAACGGATGATGGTTAGGAAAGGAAATCCTTTTTTAAAAGCATTTAATTGTTCTTTTACTTGCGAGACACTAATTTTTTTCTTCTCCAGCAAAGTATAGTCTGTTTGGTTTAGTATGATTTCTTTCATAAGTTAAAATATTTATAAATTTTTACATTCCGGATCATTCATCTCCTAACTGTTTGTCGAGCAATTCTAACTCTTCCAAACGCGTTTTTAAAATTTCATTATGTTCAACAACAAACATCAAACTCCTGTAATCAAGAACCATCGCATTAAGTAATGTTTCCAATGCACGATTTGAATAATCATATGCTTGTTTGATGTCTCCTTTTATTTCATAAAGAACTGAAATATTATAGGCTATTTTCCCTTTTTGAGATTGATTTTTCATATTTTGAATCAAATCATTCCAGATACGAATTGCACCATCCCAGTCTTTAACATACACTGAATCCATTCCTGATTTGAATTTTTTGTCCGATAATTCGAATAAATAACGATCGGCTTGTTCCCAATACGGAATAAACTTATTGACAACCCTTTGCCCTGTTATAAGTGCGCCATCGATCAGGGCATCTCTTCTGTCGGGTAATCCATCAAAGGCTCGTTGTCGTGAATAGGATTCCGATTCCCAATATACAGTATCTTTGGTGGTCAGGGAAAAAACATGATTTTTGGAAGGAAAATGAATACTCCAGTTATATTCATAGCGTGCTTCCAGGTAAGCAATAAAACTTGCGGTTTCCTGATTATAGATTTCTCCCAATTGATCATGAACCATTAATCTGTTTAATACAATCAATCCGTTTGCCCCATATTTATCGGTGAGGACTTTTAATGTGTCATTATCCGGAAGAGCCACCGTAAAAAAATTATCTCCGGAATTTCTTGATTCATGCACCAAATTTACAGTACTAAAGAACTCTTTTTCAAGAACAGATTCAGCAAATGAGGCCAATGCAAAAACAGGGAGACTGTCTGCATCTACAGACACATTCCTTTGTTTTTCATTAATTAACTCCGTTTTGTGACCATAACTCGCCGGCTGAGAAATAGTGTTATTTACAATTAACAAATGGTTAACATCTACCGGAAAAGACACCTTAGCAGGACGCAAAACGTCAATAGTGGTATATAACATCCCTGAACAGGATGTCAACACCACTCCTGTTATTAAAACTAAAAAAGTACGAACTGTTTGTTTTAATCTGAACATATCAGAAATTAACTTATAAATAGATAATCATTGGTTACAAAATTAATGAAACTATTTTATCAAACCGAGTAAGCTCAAGAAAATATAATTAATATTGTAAAAATTTCCTTTAAAGATGCATTCGTATGCGCCAATGTTGCGGATACAGGTTATTACATCTATTCCCGATATTTTTTACCCAACCCAGGGCCTGATGCTGATAACACACCAACACATAACCACGTGGAGTTCCTTCCGGCAATGTTATACTTTCTCTTTTCAGGAAAGCAATTGTATCTTTATAATCCAGCTCAACACATATAAAAGCTCTTTTATCGATTATTTTTGATAAAGCAAGCTGATGCGTTGGAACTGCATCATTTCCTTTCATTTCGATAAGCTGAACTCCATTTATCAAACAATTTAATTTACTATTGAGTTCTAAACAGTCAGTATAATGTTCTTTTTTATATGCACTTACCCGATTGTCCATTTTAATAAAAAGAAAATTATCGGGATGTGTAATATAACGATTGAAATCACCGGATTTATCCACCCGTTTATCAAGCTGTTTATTATTTTTTGATTTTCTTGGGTTGACCTGTTCATCTCGCTTATGCTTTCTTAGCACTGAGATAAAAAAACCTTCTCCTTTAATTTTATGCGGATAAAAACGAAAACCACTCTCAGTTTCCACAATACCCTCAAAACGACTGATATCAGGTTTGAGACATTCAGCCCCTAATTCTTCACATATCCACGAAACATTATTTTCATTTTCTTCCCGGTTATATGTGCAAGTACTATAAACCAATACACCCCCATCTTTCAAACTATTCCACACATCCTGTAGAATTGCTTTTTGACGAATTGCGCATTGTTGTACGTTTTGCTCACTCCATTCCGCTATTGCACCCCCATCTTTACGAAACATTCCTTCACCCGAACAGGGTGCATCCACCACAATTGCATCAAAAAAAGCCGGTAATTCTTTTCCGAAATCCTGAGATGCGTTATTGGTCACGACAACGTTGGGATTTCCCCACTTGATGATATTTTCAGCCAGAATCATAGCCCTTGAACGAACGATTTCGTTGCTGACAAGCAGCGTGTTGGAAGATAATGATTGTAACAGTAGAGTAGATTTACCGCCGGGAGCTGCACATAAATCAAGGACTCGTGTGGCATCTTTTAAAAAACATTCAACTATTTGGTTTAAAAACATGGAACTGGCTTCCTGCACATAATACACACCGGCATGCAGTAGGGGATCAGCCGTAAAAAGCGGTCTTTCATCCAGATAGAATCCGGCATTACACCAAGGGACATTTTCATCTGATGGTTTAAAATCAACTAACTTATCGTTCACACGAACGCTTACAGAAGATGTATTACCCAATGCCTTTTCAAACATCGGATATTCGTCTCCCAACAAAGATTTAGTTCGTTTAACAAATAATTCCGGTAATGTTACCATAAAATAAATTATCTGGATATCTTATCTTTACATCACACGGATGTAAAACAGGTAGTGTTTTATCGACAGGAATCACTTCAAATTGATGTAAAAAAAGCAGTGAATACATTTTATCACTGCTTTCCGAGAAGATTTACATCGTATTTAAGATCCCTGTTCTTCGAGTATTCTAAGGGCAATATCCAGTATTTGTGTATCATCAAGCATCACCAATCCACCATCAGGTCCCGGTTCTATATGAACACCAACACTTTTACCGTCTCTGTAATTTTTTCCTCCAAAATAATTTTTTACTGATTCTTTTTCCAGGCCAAGTTCTTCAGCGATCCTGGCCATACTTCCGCTTGGGAGCGCATCCTTGATCCTCCTAAGCTCATTGAAAGTTATTGTTTTAGTCATAATGCAAAGTATTAGTAAGTTTGTACGAATGTGTAATTTTTTAGTGCTATAAACGTAATACATTATTTTTACTCAGCCAAATATTTTAATAACTTTTTATAGAAATAATTTTCACTCAAAATAAAACTGCAAATCTTATCATTTACTATGTACGTTTCAATCATTCGTGATCAATCAAATTCAACAACGGTAATTCCTGCCCCACCGAACTGTACATGTTCATCATGGTAACTGTTAATTCCTGATATTGTACCGAGGTATTGACGAATTAACTGGCGCAAGGCTCCGGTGCCGGTGCCATGGAGAATGCGCACAGAGGACACACCAACCATCAGGGCATCGTCGATGAAATACATCACAGCCTGTAATGCCTCATCACCACGCATACCTCGCACATCAATTTCAGATTTAAAATGGAGTTTGCGCTGACGGACATTCTCGGTTACTGTACCGGGTGCATGCTGGCTTTGCTGTTCTTTTTTCAGACGATTATTACTGATGGGTTCTAATTGTGCTAATGTGACAGTTGATTTTAGTTGACCGAAAGCCACAACGCCATTTTTCCCTTGTATTTCAATAATTTTTCCTACTGCTTGTTGACCTTTTAAACGCACCTGCATGCCTGGTGTAAGCACCGGCTTATCGATCTTAACAGGCTGATTGGTTGCTTTTTGCAACAGTTTAACTTTCAGCTTTGGTTCTGTCTCATGCTGTTCCCTGATTTTCTCACTAAATTCACGCAGCTCTTGCCGGATCGTTTTGGTTTTTTCTTTCTCAGCCTGCGCTTCTTTGATTTGCCGGATGGTGTTTTCAATTTTAGCATTAGCTTCGGTCAGTAATTGCCGGGCTTCTGCTTTGGCTTCTTGGGTAATTTCTTTTTTCTGACGGTTGATGTCGGCCATTTCCGTCTCGTATTTTGCCAACACTTCTTCTAATTTCTTCTCTTTCTGACGAATCTGCTGTCTTTTCTTTTCCCAGTAACGTTTGTCCCTGACGATATCCTGTAAATGTTTATCGTAATCTAAATGCTCCGAACCTACTTTGGCTGCTGCATCAACAATCAGATCTTCCGGTAAACCTATTTTCCGCGCAATCTCAACCGCGAATGAAGAACCCGGGTTGCCAATTTGCAGAATAAACAGAGGTTGCAGGTGCTGGCGGTCGTACAACATGGCGCCATTCACGATACCTTCGGCATCTTCGGCATAATGTTTTAAATTGGTGTAATGGGTCGTAATCACCCCGAAAGCTTTGTTCCGATTGAAGCGTTCGAGCGTAGCTTCAGCCAACGCACCACCAATCATGGGCTCTGTCCCCGTCCCGAATTCATCAATCAGCAACAGGGTCTTCTCCTGACTGTTCCGGATGAAAAACTTCATGTTCAACAAATGAGAACTATAGGTCGAAAGGTCGTTTTCGATGGATTGTTCATCACCGATGTCGATAAACAAACGCTCGAAGATTCCGCAACGGCTGCTTTCATGCACAGGTATCAGCAACCCGCACTGCAACATGTATTGCAACAAAACCACAGTTTTCAGACACACTGATTTTCCACCGGCATTCGGACCTGAAATCAGCAGGATACGCTGTTGTTGGTTCAATACAATATCAAGCGGAACGATTTGTTTTTGCTGTTTCAGCAGCGAAAGATACAAGATGGGATGCACGGCTTTCTGCCATTCTAATAAACAGGCATCATCCACCTGCGGTTTGATGGCATTGATTTGTTGTGCAAATAAAGCTTTGCTGCGCAGGAAATCAATTTCGCCTAAAAAGTATTGTGATTGAAAAATCTCATCTGTAAACGGTCGGACAAAATCAGTAAAGGCTATTAAAATCCGAATCACTTCCCTTCGTTCCTCTCCTTCCAGTTCACGGATGCGGTTGTTGGCTTCTACCACCTGCGCCGGTTCAATAAAGACTGTCTTTCCTGTTGCTGACTCATCGTGCACGATACCCGAAATTTTCCGTTTGAAAGCAGGTGAAACAGGAATAACCAATCGTCCCTCTCGCACTGTTGGCACCACATCTTTTTCGACATATCCATCGGCCTGTGCCTGTCGCAAAATAGCCTGCAAAGATTTGGAAACGGAACTTTGTACCTGCAACATTTCCCTGCGAATGCGGTTTAGTTCGGACGATGCATGATCTTTTATCTTACCGAATTTATCGAGTATGGCATCAATCTGACGAATAACATCAGGAAAAATTGCAACTCCTTCTAATAGTTCGTGCAAATGGGAATATTGCTCTGCATCCTGCGCGGCAATATACGCAACGAGCCGCCTGACAGCCTCTAACGCACGGCGCAGCTCAAATACCTCACTTTCATCTAAGTACAATCCTTCTACCCTCACGCGGGACAAGCCACGGCGGATATCAAAAAAATCACCCACTGGAATGGCTTCGGTGGCTTCCTGCATCAGGCGCAGCATCTCGTCGGTCTGACTGATTTGCCGGATAACCTGCCCGTAATCAGCAGAGAAAGTGATTTCATCCACCTTTTCTTTTCCCAACGATGAAATGCATTTCTCTTTCAATATCAGGCGTATGGCTGAAAAATCGGTTTTATGTTCGAAATCGGAAGGATAAAGCATCTTGTTTTAATTTGAACACAAAAGTAAAAATTATTTTCGAATCCTTTTATAGCTGATGATTTTATGATAAGTATATTATGCTGATGATTTAAATTTCATCATCATTTTGCAACTCCTTGTATTTTTCTTAATTTTGGTGCGTTTTGTTGAGACCCTCTATTGAATGACATCAAAAAAAACATACCGGCTTTTTATCCCCCTGTTGATTGGCACAGTATTCCTGTTTCTGCTGGATTTGATTATCGGCAGCATCCGGATTCCTTTTAGTGAAATCATCAACATCCTTACCGGAAATACTGCTGATCCCATCCATACGGAAATTCTACTGAACTTCAGGGTTCCAAAGGCGATTTCGGCCATACTCGCCGGTGCTTCTTTGTCGGTAGCGGGCTTACTGATGCAAACGCTTTTCCG
>JAQWCZ010000336.1 GCA_028705705.1 Paludibacter sp. | reverse complement strand
CGTTCCATAACATCTTCTTCCCCTTTTTGAATTGTGCAATAGTATCTTTGATGGCTTCCTGCTGTTCAGGCCGGAAAACAATTGGATTTCTATCCGAGCTTATTTCTGTCTGGCTTAATGATTTTCGTCCTTCCTTAACGGCTTTTATAGCATTTACAGCGGTTTCGAGGTCGGTCTGAAACCACTCGTTTTGCTTGCCATCCGTACTGAAATAGTGACGTTTTATGCCGGAGCGTTTCAGCACATCATGTACCTGATAATCCCTGAATGCTTTGACTTTGCCGTCTTTTTCATAAACGGCAATTTCGGTGTGTAACAATTCATAGCTGATTCCCGCCGTGTTGGTATATTGATTAATTCTAGCTTTGGCAGCCTGATTCAGCTCGTGACATGAGTTCTTTAGATGTATATCGTGTGTGCAAATGGTTGCATCGCCAATTTTGAGAAAGCCTTTGTGAACATCATCATTGATTCTGAAAATGTAGATAAGCTTGTGTTCGAATGTTGACGTGAATGTTGCGCTCATGGTTAACCTTATTTGATTAACGATACAAAGGTTTTTACTTCTCCTGTTTTCCAGTCTTTGATTAAGCATTTTGTACCGTTGTGTATTTGAATGTTGTTTTTTTCACAGCCTTTGCATCCTTCTGTCTTCACTTTCTCTACTCCAAACAAATCATAAGAAGATGACTTAATATTTTTACAGCTATCGGGAATAACTCCTTTCAGACCATCCATTTGCCAGATATTCCACGATATAATCTCAGCAATCTCTCTGACATATTCAATAGGTGGTTTCTTTCCAAATTTTAGTACGTAAAAATCAATGAAAGTAAACATTAAATTTTCACGGGCTAACAGTATATTATCCCCCTGCCATTCATATCCATAAATAGACTGAAAAGCAATTTTACTCCAGTTGAACCAATCATGCTCATCCTCGTTATTCTCAGACACAACTCTTAATTTCCTGTCTAACATTCCAATCCTGTCATTAACCGGAATTATTTCTCCTGTTATAGTGTCATATCGACTTACCAAATAAGGTGCTTCGCCGCAAGAGACTTCCAAACGGACATCATGAATATAATCCTCCCAACTTTTACCCTCTAAATCCAGGAATGTGATTTTTTCACTATTTGTGGACCAACCATTAGCAGTTTCGGTATTAAACACATCGGCATGACCAAACCAGGCCTCATCAATTAAATTATTTTGTTTATTACAAATCCAGGAAGGGGTAAAAACTTCTGCCTTTTCACGGACTCTGCTTAGTTGTTCAGTTTTGTTTTTCTCAACCCGCGGTTTGATTACATTGCCATTTTTACCGGTTATCAGTCCTGGTGTAATTTGTTTATCGCTTTCATATTTTGTTCCTAATGATTGATAATTATCAGTAGCCCATAAAATATTAAGACCTGAAGTACAATCTTTCAGTAAAATACTCAAAATCTGTTTATCGTACCTGATAACCCAGTTTTCTTTGATGTCAATTTTATTGTTGTAGGATCGTGTCATTAGTATATTAAGAAATACTGGCTCATAAGTACGTTAAATATATCATGGAAACGAATGATGGAAGGCAAAAAACGAAAACAATGCTCTTTTTTTCATTAGCCGCACAAATATAAACATTTTAACTTAAAAAAACTTTTGTTTGACACAAAAAATGGTTGGTTGTGTTGTGTTTCACCCTACTTTGTCTTTTGATTAAGAATAAAACCCGACCCAAACGTGGTGATTGAAAGTAATATGAAGTTGAAATTGAGGATAATTGTGAATGTCTTGGCTTGATTCTGATCCTACTTCAACATCTTCCTTTTCTCCACATTTCCAAGTATCTGCATTTGCTGAATCGCGATCTTGTTCAAACGAACTAATCTTGCTGATTGAGACAATCCTTCGTTAATGAAAACGGCATTCAGGTTTTCCATATTCGACAGGCAAATCAACTCATTAATGCCGGCATAATCCCTGATATTACCTTTCAAACCGGGGTTAGCATCCCGCCATTGTTTCGCAGTTTTGCCAAATAACGCCATATTCAACACATCGGCTTCGTTGGCATATACATGATTGATTTGTTCTTTAGTTAGTTCAACCGGAATCAGGTGTTCTCTAACAGCATCAGTATGGATGTGGTAGTTAATTTTGGCTAATTCGCGTTTTGCCGACCAGCCGAGTTGTTTTTGTTCTTCTTCTTTGAGACGCTGGAATTCCTTGATTAAATACAATTCAAATTCTACCGAAACCCAACTTGCAAACTTAAATGCAATGTCTTTCTGTGCATAAGTTCCACCTCCTTTCCCATTCTTTGTTAACAATCCAATTGCAGCGGTAAGTTCTATCCACCTGGAAGGGCTCATTGTAAATGCATTAGTACCGGCATCTTTCAAAAGGGGGTCGAATTCGACCCCTTTAAAGGCTGGATTATTCAACATCTCCCAAAGACCAAGATATTCTAATGTGTTTTTCAGACGCATCCAGTTCTTGACTACATCTTTAGGTTCATGTGGATTCTTTTGCTTCGCAATATCTGTAATACAAATATAATCAACGCCATTAACCATCATGGTTCTGACTGTCAATTCTCTTATCGTTAATTTCATTTCATTTCTCATAGATTTACTGTTTAAATTTTTCAGCCCCAAATTTAAACATTCCAATTCATTTACTACCACGCAATTTGTAAAACATTTCACCACCAATCCTGCAATTTCAAAAATATGGTATATTCCGCCCTTTTTTTGTACTTTTGCAACAATTTTAAACAAACAATATATGAGCA
>JAQWCZ010000335.1 GCA_028705705.1 Paludibacter sp. | reverse complement strand
GCAAATTGTCGGCAAATTTACAAAAAAATATGCAAAATAGCAGGGTAAGGAGGGGAAATAACTAAATTTTGAGGAATTGCATCAAAATTTACATGAATTGCACAGAAAAAATTTTGGTATGTCAAAAATACTTTTTACATTCGCATGTAATTAAGGCTTAAACCGGATTTCACTCCTGTTAAAGTTATAAAAGAATCTACCTCTTAATCCTATAGAGCCTACTCATTCAGCATCAAAGAGCAATGTAGTTCTATGAAAAAGAGCAACGCTGCTTTACGCCTGAGAGCATACTTGCTCTAAAACTTCGAACGAACTTCCACTACCAACCAGAACTAAGTAGCTCAGCTCCTTTGAACGCACTTGCACGATACCCGTTAGATAGGGTATATACATCAATTAGATAGGGAGTAAACATCAATTACTAAGGGAGTAAACATCAAATATAAAGGGCTGCACGTTCAGCGTAAACCGGGCTGAGTTATATAAAAACATCCCGGGTGGTGTTACCGGAATAATTAATTTACTAAGCTTGTATTATAGGTCCAGATATTGTGTTTGAGAGAATTACCCTGCGAATATACACTACATCATTTATCACATTGAATATAATTGCCATCTTTTTGTAATTTACACGGCGTGGATACGGTCCGTATTGCTGGAGTGATTGGCGGGTTTGTATAGAACTAGGATGGAGCGCTTAGGGATAATTTTTGGATCTCATTTAATAAGCCTTGAATATATTTGAAAGATGTAACCGATGCTTTATATTGTGTTTTGATTATAAATGAAAATTGTTTTAAATCCTTCTTTGCAGTATCAGACACAACAATCTTATATCGTGTCATACTAGTACTTTAATTTAAAGTTAGTACCATAGTGTTCGTTTAATTCTTTTTCAATCTCACTAAACACCTCTTCTACCGTATAACATTTTTGTCCGCTGATAGCGTCAGGCAAAGGATATTCTACTGTAACAGTCTTCTTGTGCTTTTCCAGTTCTTTTAGCAACCTGCGTCCGGTAGGTGTCGAAATATCAATACGTGCTATTACATGATTCATAGTCATACATTTTAATCCTGTAAAGATAAATTATTCCTGTTGATAATCGCAAGAAAAAAACTTAAAATAACTTTTGCATTTGCTGCTAAAATAAAAAGTGCCTCCCACTATATGGCGGAGAGGCTTACCAGATGTTTTCACAACGGAATAATCCTTATTGTGATTTCAGCAGCTCAGCATCAGAAACCGTTGTTTATCCGGTCAAAAATACAATTTTTTGAAAGCAAATCACAACTACTTCAAACCCCACCGGGGTCACAATAATCAAATTACATATTTAACAGGCGAGCAGGTTTAACACCTACCCGCCTGTTTTTTTAATTTCATCTGTAGCAAGACAAACAAAACTGCAATTTTACAAACGATGTCGCATATTGGACATTTTTTTCAGGCTACCCTATGCATAATCTATTTTGCGTGAAAAAGCTTGTTAGTCTTGATGTAAGTTTACAACATAATAAACAATATCTGTGTTGTCCGTGAAACAATATAATAGGATAAGAAATTAATTAATTTTAAAACATTTTTGTATATTTGTGCGTTTAGTTTTGGTATAAAATTATGAAACACTTTAAATTTGAACATAGAATCACTGCTCTATACCTTATCCTGGGCGCCCTCTGGATTCTGTTTTCAGATAAGGTCTTAAATTATTTTCTTTTTGATATTGCTTCACTGAGCAGGTTCCAAACCTTCAAAGGTGTTTTTTACGTGGTAACAACTGCCATTTTTTTCTATTTTTTTATCACCAAACACCTTACAAAGCTTCGGAATACAGAACAAGAACTCGAAAATCACAAACAACATCTGGTGCAACTGGTACAGGAAAAAACCAAAAACTTAGACGAAGCCATAGAAGCAATCAGCAATACAAACCAAAAGCTGAATGACAAAAACAAAATTATCAAAAAGCAAAACACCGAACTTAAAGAGACACTGAAAGCACTTAAAGAGACACAATTTCAGCTTATACAGATTGAGAAGATGGCTTCTCTGGGCATTCTGACAGCCGGGATATCACATGAAATTAACAATCCCCTGAACTTTATCCTGGGCGGATTGACCGGTCTGCAAGAATACATCCGCGAATCGAAAATAGATGATGAAAAAGTCGAACTCTATCTGAAAAGCATCAAAACCGGCATCGAGAGAGCCACCTCAATCATGAATGGTCTCAATCAAATGAGCCGGAACAATGATGACTTAAACGAAAAATGTGACCTGCATGCTATCATAGAAAATTCGCTCGCAATTTCCAAAGGTCAGTGGAAAAACAACATTGAGATTATCCGGAAATTCGCTGCATATCCCATTCTGATTCCGGGTAATGTTGGAAAACTGCATCAGGTTTTCATCAATTTAATAGTCAACGCCTTTCAATCCATCGAGGATATGGGTTCGGTGACCATTACTACAGAAATGAAACATGACAATGCCATCGTAACCATTTCCGATACCGGATGTGGTATCAGCAAAGATAAGTTATCAAAAATTACGGATCCCTTTTACACAACCAAAGAACCCGGTCATGGTACCGGCCTTGGTTTGTCAATAACATACAATATTATCCAGAATCATAAGGGTACCATTAATTTTCAATCATCATTAAATAAAGGAACTACTGTAACCGTTCTCTTACCTACTAAATTTTAATAACATGGGAAAAGTGAAAATATTATATGTGGACGACGAAGCCATCAACCTGATGCTATTTCAGGCTAATTTAGAA
>JAQWCZ010000334.1 GCA_028705705.1 Paludibacter sp. | reverse complement strand
GTACTTTGAGGTTAATCTCGGATATATAAACTATCCTTTTGGCGCTGCTCAATTAGAACCCGGATATACGTTTGAAAGTGTGAATGTCCCTAATATGGCGGTGCGCCTTGTGTTGTGGGGCTACGATTTTAATGACTACTTGGCAGCGCAAGTAACCTATATGCGACCGGTTGCCTGGGTGAGATATCGTTATGCTGCCAGTGGAATTCAAGATTCAAAATCAGTTTGGACCAATGTGGGAGGTTTTACACTGAAAGGTAAGTTGCCTATTGGGAAAAAGTTTTCTATCTATGGAGAAGGCGGATTGGGAATCATCACCCGGGCGGGATTTGAAAATGCCATGGGTAATCCTGTTGTTAAGGATGCCAATTTTGCAACTTTCTTGTTTGGGGCAGGATTGAAATATCACATCAATAAAAAATGGGCGTTGCAGTTGGTAAGTAATTACGCTCCTGCTTCCAACAAATGGAATCAACCTCCAACCTCATTTATTGGTACAGGTTTCTCTTATAATTTCATTCCTTATACTGAAAAACAAATTCAAAAAACAGCAGATGGAGGTATGATTCATCCAAAACAATGGATTCAGCTTGGATACACCAGTAATTTGTTAGGTTATGGTGTAAATAACTTTGTGTCGAACAAGTATTTTCCAATCTTTTGGGGTGGAATGGCGCATGTAAAACAAGGTCTCTCACTCAATTATCAGCGAAATGTATTTCATAGCGCGAAATTTTTTGCACTCGACTGGGGAATTAATGCTTCAATGTGGCAAACCACTGGCATACATGGAAACACGACAGGACCAGAAGAACGATTTTTTACTTTTTCATTATTTCCGGTTTTTAGACTTAATTTCCTCCAGACAAAACTGTTTGATGCCTATTTTTACTATACAGTTGCTGCTCCAACGTTTATATCCAAGAAAATCATCGACGGTTACAATACGGGTGAGAAGTTTACTTTTATGGATAATATGGGTGCCGGTATTTTCTTTGGAGAAGATCGCAGATATAATGCAGAATTAAAAATTGGTCATTATTCTAATGGAAATATTTTTCCAAATAATGAAGCAGTGAAAATACCCCTGTCTTTTAATCTGGGATATGTTTTTTAAGTTTAGTTCCTGCAAATTCCAATTATTGCCAACGCAATAATTGAGTTCACAGCTTATATGACAATTTATGTGATATAAATATGTTAAAATGGTAATCCTGATCCTTCATCAGCAGGAGAAGCATCAAATACAGGAGGAACCGGAGGGGGAGGAGCACCATTAAAGTCGGCAACCGAATCAACAGTTTCACCACTTATGGCCGCTTTTTCAACTTTCCAGGCACGGATTGAAGTAAACCATCGTCCGTTCCATTCACGACTTTCAATATCAAAACTTACATTTACCTGATCGTCTATGGCAATCGGGAACTGGTCGATTTTGTTCCCGAATAAATTAAAACATACTTTCTTCGGATATTGTTCCTGTGTTTCCAATACATAATCCTGGGAGCGCCAGGTACCATTTCTTCCTTCACCACTTTGTAAAGGCAATACTGCGATAATTTTTCCTGAAATTTCCATTATTTAAAAAATTTTACCTGCAAATTTACATGATTTTATTGTATAAACCTGATAACTTTTAAATTTAGTCGTATAATTTTCTTCCCTGTCAAAAACGCATTATTAACTATTTGTCAACCAGGGATTGCAAAATGAAAATAATCAATATTTATTTTTGTCAACCCGATAGAAATTAGTAAATTTGCAGCCGAATTTGTAAACTCAATTTTAAATACATAATAAAAATGATTAAAGTAGGTATCAATGGTTTTGGCCGCATCGGACGTTTGGTTTTCCGTGCAGCTCAGGAAAGAAACGATATTCAGATCGTTGCAGTAAATGATCCGTTCCTGGATCTTGATTATTTGATTTATATGTTGCAGTACGACACAGTACACGGTAGATTTAACGGTTCTGCTGAAAACAAAAACGGTAAATTGATTGTGAATGGTAAAGAAGTAGCATTCTTTGCCGAAATGGATCCGGCTAACATCAAATGGGGTGCTGTTGGTGCAGATTACGTTGTTGAATCAACAGGTGTTTTCACTACTATTGACAAAGCAAAAGCGCACATTGCCGGTGGTGCAAAAAAGGTTATTATTTCAGCTCCTTCTGCTGATGCTCCTATGTTTGTTTGCGGTGTAAACTTAGATGCTTATAAAGCTGATATGGACATTGTTTCAAATGCTTCTTGTACAACAAACTGTTTGGCTCCTATTGCCAAAGTTGTAAACGACAAATTTGGTATCGTTGAAGGTTTAATGACAACTGTACATGCTGCTACAAATACTCAGAAGACAGTAGATGCTCCTTCTAAAAAGGACTGGAGAGGTGGTCGCTCTATCTTAGGCAACATTATTCCTTCTTCTACAGGTGCTGCAAAAGCAGTAGGTAAAGTTATTCCTGCATTGAATGGTAAACTGACCGGTATGGCTTTTCGTGTGCCAACAGCAGATGTTTCAGTAGTTGACCTGACAGTTCGTCTTGAAAAATCAGCTACTTATGATGAAATCAAAGCTGCAATGAAAGCTGCTTCTGAAAATGAAATGAAAGGGATTCTCGGTTATACTGAAGATTCAGTCGTTTCAACTGATTTTACTACTGATTCACGCACTTCTATTTTTGATGCAGGTGCAGGTATCGCGCTGAATGGTAACTTCGTGAAATTAGTAAGCTGGTATGACAACGAATGGGGATATTCAAACAAATGCCTTGATTTGATTGCATACATGGATACCGTAAAATAAATTTATCCT
>JAQWCZ010000333.1 GCA_028705705.1 Paludibacter sp. | reverse complement strand
AATACTCACTTGGATCCTGATCCGGACCAGTATAAAGATTCGGGTTGATCACCACAAAAGGCGTATTGCTTGTATTATAGAGCGGCCACACACTGTTTTGCGAATCATAAATTCCACCTTCAGATATTATATCATTATCATAGCTTAAAGTTGCCTTTGCATTTAAGCCCTTGGTAATAAAATCAAGATTTTGTTCTAATATGAAATCAGCATTTAATTCAGTTGTTCTTCGTTGCCTTAATCCACTATTGTAGACAACAGACACAGGATTGTACATATTACTTACTGTTGTAGACCAACCCCAACGTCCGTCGGCATACTGTGGAAGAAATACATCAGGAGGCATAAAATAAATAGCCTGCCACATTAAATAGTCTTTATCTCCTACCCCTTCGCCGTTGTAATTGGTATTCTTCTGGCTGTAATAACCTGAAAGATTTAACTTAAATTTAGTTGTTTTCGTGAGTTGGAAGTCAATATTGCTCCTGAAATTAAAACGATCGAAATCATAGTTAGGGTCGTAATTTTTGTTGTTTTCATATTCCCTGAACATATCCCCTTCATGAGCATAGGCCAATGTACCGAAATATTGCACAATTTTATTACCTCCTGAGATGTTCAGGGTTGCCTTGTTGGAATAACCAACGTCTTTGAACATGGCTTTTCTCCAGTTAACATTAGGATATATCGCTGCATATTCTGCTGTTTGTGGAGTTCTGTATCGCGTTGATATTTCGTAAGGGATGTAATCCAGCCACGAAGGTTCATTCAGCGGGACTTCTCTTTCGATCGACAGATTCCGCATTTGTATAGCATCGTATGAATCCATCATTGAAGGAACTTTTGATAAACTTTCGCCGGTAGTACTATAGGAGAAAGTGATGTTAGTTTTTCCCACTTCACCACGTTTTGTGGTAATCAGGATTACCCCATTGGCACCTTTCACCCCGAAGACAGCTGTTGCCGAAGCATCTTTCAATACAGAGATACTTTGAACCTCACTTACTTCCACATTACTCATATCCCTTTCAACACCATCAATTAAAATCAAAGGCTGCCCTCCGTTCCATGTGTTTTGTCCACGGATGTAAATTTCGGTTCCACTTTGTCCGCGTACCCCACCAGGTTCTCCTGAAGATGTAATGGTAACCAAACCGGGAATTTGTCCTGTCAGCGCCTGTTTAAAATCAGGGATATTGCCTGTTCTCATCAATTCTTTGGATGATGTTTGTGCGATAGCACCCACAACACTTTCTTTCTTCTGCACGCCATAACCCACTGCAACCACTTCTTTTAACTGATAAGCACCTTCCGACATGGTTACATTCAGTGTCGTCCGGCTTTTCAGGGCGATTTCCTGTGTTTCCATTCCAACGAATGAGAACACTATCGTTGCATCTTTTCCAACATTCTTCAGGGAATAATTACCATTGACATCGCTGGTAGTACCTGTTGTAGTTCCTTTTACAACAACAGTGACCCCAATCAGAGGTTGATTATCACCTGCATAAATAATTTTCCCTTTTAAAGTTAATCCCTGGCTTAATAAACTTACCGGTAATAATATTAAAAGATAAACAGCAATGATACATCTTTTAACCTTCATTGGATGAAAAATTTTAGATACCATTAGATTTAAGATATTAATTTATTAATAATAGTATTTGTTTGTTTTCTTTATATAAGAGATATAAGGTTTTATTACTGCCATCCAACCTTTATTCATAAGAAAACTTCTGAATATTAAATTTTTACAGTACAAAGAAAGATACAATAACAAAAATAAAAATTGTTAATTACGCAAATTAGTGCTCAAAAAACGAAAAAGACTGAGCTGTTTACTTTGCGTAAGTAAGTTTTTCGAGTTTGTTCCACGCACCGCGGGTAAAATCGGGAACTTTCACCGGCATAGAGCCGTTTAATACTGATGTTTCGGTAAGTTCTACCAGACTCGACCATTCTGCTGCATCGTATACATCCATATCAAGTGGCAATCCGTTGCGCAGACAGTAAATCAGACGGTAATCCATAATAAAGTCCATACCGCCATGACCGCCCACCTGCCGTGCTTTTTCGCCAATTTCCCTTGAGAAGGGATGTTCGTAAACTTTCATCAGCGAATCCATTGCATGTGAATTTAATAATTCATGCGGTTTGGGTTCAAGAGCGATACCTTCAACAGGATATTTTTGTGCAAAACCTTTTGTTCCGATTAGAGTATGCAGCCGGCTATACGGACGGGGACTCGTTACATTATGTTCTATCATAATGGTTTTTCCTTTAGCGGTGCGGATAATGGTTGTGTTCATATCGCCAAGGGCATACTCCTGTTTGGCAAAATCCGATTCACAACCAAATTTCTTTTCAGCATAAAGCGACATTCCTTTTTGAGCCGATGACATGGAAATGAGATAGTCCATTTTATCACCACGATGGATACTCAGCACATGGGCAACGGGACCTAAACCGTGTGTGGGATAAGGATTGCCGGTATGTATCATATTATACTTCAACCTCCACATATCCCAATAGCCATTTTTATCATTGAAATTATTCGACCGCAAATCGTGATTATAGCCACCTTCGACATGCATCAGTTCTCCGAAAAGTCCGTGCTGCGCCATATTAAGCGTAGCCAGTTCGAAGAAATCGTAACAGCAGTTTTCGAGCATCATGCAGTGTCTGCGGGTTTTTTCAGCAGTATCGACCAATTGCCAGCACTCATTAATGGTCAGTGCACCGGGTACCTCAATAGCGACATGCTTCCCATGAGTCATGGCATACACGGCGATAGGTGTATGCAACTGCCAGTTGGTGCA
>JAQWCZ010000332.1 GCA_028705705.1 Paludibacter sp. | reverse complement strand
TTCTTTTTCCAACAGCATAGCTAAAGGGTATTCATCAGATTCAGCAATTGAATTTAGCCAATCATTCGTGTTATTAGTTGTGTTAAAGCGTTTTTCTTTTCTGTTGTATTCCAATTGAAGATAATTTATACAACGATTCCTGACTGCACGAACCAAATAGCTACGAAGAGAAGAGGTAATTTGCAGACTTTCTCTTATCTCGTAAACATGGGAAATAGTCTCATTAACAATGGTTTCAGCAATAAAATCATCTTTTAAAAACTCGTAAGCAATCTTGCATAATAAAACATAATGATGGTCATATATGTATTTATATGCTTGATTGTCTCCCTGTTTCAATGAGTTAATGATTGCTTGTTCTTCTATGGTCATTATTCAAGAGATTCGTTTTTTTTCTGCTTCAGATCTACGCAATTCTTCCGCCTCTTTCCTTTCTTTCTTCCACTTTCAGCGGATTGGAACGTATTTCCAAATCGAGTTTCCTGTTTTGCAAAATATCATACGCCATAAACAAAGCCTGACGGAACGATTCTTCGGATGCAACTCCCTGACCGGCCAAATCATAGGCTGTACCATGTGCAGGAGAAGTACGCACAATGGATAAACCCGCGGTATAATTTACCCCGTTATCCATCGAAACAGTTTTAAATGGGATTAATCCCTGATCGTGATACATAGCCAGAATGCCATCGAATTTATTGAAATGTCCGCTACCAAAGAAACCGTCTGCCGGATATGGTCCAAAGCTAAGCAAACCTTCATTTTGTGCTTCTGCTATTGCCGGTTTGATGATGGTTTCTTCTTCATCTCCAATCACACCTTCATCGCCAGCATGTGGATTCAACCCCAAAACTGCTATCCGTGGACGAATAACTGTAAAATCCTGTTTCAGCGATTGATTCAGTGTTTTTAGCTTTTCGAGTATTAATTCTTTGTTAATGACAGATGCGATGTTCTTTACCGGAATATGCCCCGTAACAACGGCTACCCGCATGACATCATTCACCAGCAACATCAGGGAAGAATTTTTTTCTCCGAAAACCTGTTCTAAATATTCGGTATGACCCGGAAATTGAAATGCTGCCGATTGGATATTTTTCTTGTTGATGGGGGCTGTAACCAAAGCGTCCACTAAGCCTTTCTGCATATCGGTAGTAGCTCTTTCCAATGCTGTAAAAGCTGCTTTGCCCGCTTCCTCGGTGGCTTTGCCCGGTTCTACCCGTATTTCTTCATCGGTACAGTTGATAATATTCACTTTCTTTGCATGGGCTTCTTCAACCGTATTGATGATATTCAGATTGAGACCCTGAATGTCAAGTTGTTTACGGTAAAAACCGGCTGCTTTTGAGGAGCCATAGATTATCGGTACAAAGTCATCGTAAACCCGTGGTTCGGCTAAGGTTTTCAGTATGACTTCATAACCGATTCCGTTGATATCTCCTTGTGTAATAGCTATGATTGTTTTGTTGGCTATCATGATGTGTGAATTTTATTTTATGTCTTTTTTGTCTGCGACAACGGATACTTCCTTTATTGCATTTATTTCCTGAGGAAGTTTCACGGTGTATATGGCAGCTTCCAATTGTCTGATGTGATTACGTTTATTGATTCCCGGAGCGAAAACAAACCCTTCAACTGTGATTACCCGCTGATTAATTTCATCCACGCGGGCATGGCTGTAAAACGGTCCCCCCATGGAGCCTCCATTGAACATCCGCCACAGTCCGCTAAGTTCCGCACAATAGGTATCGTTTACGTTAATTTCACGGAATATTGGTTGGTAATGAACCAACTCTGTTCCCATATAAGATCCTTCAAATTCACCCGGGATATTGGCTTTCATAAATGAATCTCTTTTAGCAATCAGATATTCTTTTGTAAAAGTGTTTTTATCTCTGTAAGGATAAGAATAAATAACCATATCTTTCCTGGTATGATGGTGGTCGTTGGTAATCCAATAGAAGTCAGTTCCTTTCGTGACTTTTGTTAATTCGCTGGGGATGTCCACCTGAATGCCGAAGATTTGTTCGATTTCATTTTTAGCTTTTTGATTGATGTAATTTTTCCCAATTTCAATTTGGCGGTTTCTTTCGGTTGTCAGAAAATAATCCAGTATTTTGTTGCCCGATTGATTAATCAATTCTGTAAAAGCTGAATCGGTTGCTACTTCAATTTTTACAAGTGACTGGGGTTGTGACCACGTATTGCGGCCATAGGTAATCTTCGGGATTTCAAACCGGGGATTGATTTCCGTAATGAGGATGTTACGGGTTGGTTTTAAAATGTCACCGAATTCTTTTGGTTGACAGTAAATGATACTCATGACAGGCTCTGCTTGTGGCATGGCTTTCATTTCCTGATCCAACAAGGCTACTAATGCTCTTCCTGCAGGCGCTTTCCAGGCAGTCTGATCCATTACCACTAAGATTTCATATCTGGTTCCAGTGGCTGAAGGTAGCACAACTCCTGATCTACCGCATGAGAACAACATCAGGGATAATACAATGGTAATTATAAAATTCTTAATCATATCCTGGTATTTTTATGGTTGTTTTTTACTGTTGAAAAAATGTAACACGGCCGACATAATTCTATCGCGTGATTCTTCATCTTTAATGGTTTCAAACGGAAACCCGAAAGTGCAGGTTTTATATTTTCCTGCATAAGCCACCCCGGCAGCGTAATCATTTCCTTCGTACCGACAGATTATAAATGCCTTTTCGTCGACCGGGACTAATAAATCGGGGTCTTCAACGGCATACATGCTGTTATTCGGTGTATGATGGTATTCAAATTGCCTTCTTCCTTTGAAGAAAACAGGATGCT
>JAQWCZ010000331.1 GCA_028705705.1 Paludibacter sp. | reverse complement strand
GCATTGAAAATGCGTTGCTGTATGAACACAGTGCCGGATATGACAATCGCGATAATAGCAGCAACCTGCATCCATCTTCTGATGAATGGAACAGCTTGTACGGTTTTCTTTTTTATGTTGTCGGATAACTGACCTGTTTCATTCCAAATTGCAGTATCATACAAACGTCTGTAGCGCAAAAATTCTTTGCGGTTTTCACGGCTGGTTTCAACCCAGTCTAGTATTTCCTGATTTTCAAGTGATGAAGTTTCACCTTTCAGGTATTTATGTATTAACTCTTGATTCATTTGTTTATATATAAAGGGTTATTTTAATCACAGACAATACAGGTTGGTCTAAAATCCCTTCTGAATATATAGACAAACGGGGTTGATATTTCACTAGTAACCTGATGAAAAAATGCAAATCAGGAGTTGCTATCATTTCTCAACTTCTGATTTGTATAAAGATCTTAATATAATAGAAAAAGTAAAACTGGTAAGTAATCTTTTAGCGTAATCCGCAATTCTTTCAGCGCTTTGGCAACATGATAATCGACTCCTTTAACCGAGATCCCAAATTTATGCGCGATTTCTTTGTTGGATTTATCTTCAATCCGACTCATCACAAATACCTTGCGTGTTTTCTCGGGTAAAGAGGCGAGGGTTTTATCGAATATGGAGCGTACTTCAGCAGAAAATAGCACCTTCGGATCACAAGACTCTAAAGTGGAAATTCTAAATTCAATTTCCTTTTGTGATTTATTCAGAATGGACTCGTGTGCCTGAAATTTTAATTGCTCTCTTCGTAAATAATTTAAAGATAAGTTCTTTACTACCGTGAGCAGAAATGCTTGCATGTTGATGATATCATTCGCATTCTCAAAGTTTTCCCATAACTTCATCATGGCCTCAGAGGCAAAATCGTCGGATACTTCAATATTATGTACATACGACTTTGCAAACAGAAAACATTTGCGGTAGTATGTGTTGTAAATTTCATTGAAAGCTTTGAATTTGTCTTTTTCCATCATTTATTGAATATCTTATTCAAATATCTTTCAGTAACCTTCCCTGACATGCAAATATAAGACAAAATCTGACAATATGTAAAATTTACGTTCGTGAGTTTTCATGCTGTATTTTATTTTTTAGGGTTACCATAAAAGGTAAGACAATCTGCATGGGGCTATCACTAGTTATCAAGGAATTCATCTTGTAAAAGGACATAAAAAAACGCCAGAGCATGTGATCTGACGTTTCCCATGATGAATTATCATTCTCACTTTTTATTTAAAATCGATAAAATTGCGGGCTGTATTACTTGTATCATTCTGTCAAATCCTAAATCATTGGGATGAACACCGTCGATTGTACCTTCGTGATCGGTTCCCAGGAAATTGTTTTCTTTGATTAGATAGAGATGTGGAATCTGTTCTTTTTGAAGTTCATTAAAAACACGTTCAATTGCTTCGTTCTGTTGTATGTTTCTAAAACGGACTTTCTCATCAAACAATCCCTTTTCTCTCACAACACTTTGGATGAAAATGATGGGTGTTTCAGGATGTCGTTTTCTCAGATAACGAATGGCATGCGGGGCTCTTTCGGTGATTTCTTCGGGACTTGGATTGGCAATGCAATCCATGATGTAAGCATCACAGACAATGTCGCCCAACATTTCTATGACAGGTGCTTCCATTTTGCCGTTGCCGCTTAATCCCAGGTTGATGAAATTCAGTCCGGTTGCCCTTGCCATGCGGGCAGGGTAGGCGAGTCCAGGTCTGGAGGCAGAAGCGCCTTGTGTGATGCTTGATCCGTAAATCACGTATTTGCCTTCAAAGGGTGATGTTGATGGTTTTATAAAGGATGATTTGTCCACCCCGATTTCGAGGGAGGTAATTTCATCATAAGTAGGAAGGTATAGCAAACATTCTTTTGTCAGTGTATCCATGTTGGTGGCAATCATTTGTTCTGAGTACGAACCTTCGGGGCGACCAATACCGGCATATCGCCAGGTTCCGTCTTTCTTAATATACAGGTCTAATCCCATCGAATTGATATCTGCCACATTGGGAAGCCCCTTGCCATTTTTAACCGACCACTTTGCAGACACAGAACTACTGTTTGTCGTAAAAGCAATGGCAATTCCGGCACTGTTTGTAAAGAGTGATTTTACTTTTTGCGGCATTTTGTGGTAAGTTGCCGTGTCAACTCTGTGGTAAATTTTCTTTGTATTCGAAGCCTTACCCACCCATGTCAAACTGTCTGCCTTGATGAACTTACCTTCAAGGTCGGTGAAAATGTGCTTAGCATAATGATAACCCAGGGCATCATAGCGTTTCGTAAACTGTTTCAGACGCGTGATGAATTCATCTTCATTTTTCTTTCCGTAAGTCCAACCTACCTCAGCTAAAGCGGCCAGACGGGGAAGTAACATGTATTGAAGCTGTTTGAAGTCTTTGATGTATTCAGTCCATAAATTAGCCTGAAGTCCGAGTACATTTTTACGTTCTTCCAGATTTAAATCAAGTAAAGGGTCAAATTCATACACCTTTGAAACGGGGATGTATCCGCCTATGGCCAGTGGTTCTACGGTTGTCTTCTTCGACTGATATTTGTCAAAATAACAATGCGTTCCGGGTGTCATGATGACCTTGTTGCCTTTTTTAGCCGCTTCGATTCCTCCTTTGGTGCCTCGCCACGACATGATGGTGGCGGTTTGAGATACACCACCTTCCAGCACTTCATCCCATCCGATCATTTCCCGGCCATGTGTTTGCAGAAACGTTTCAATTCTGTGGGTAAAGTAGTTTTGTAAATAGGATTCTTTTGTCAGATTCTCTTTTTTCA
>JAQWCZ010000042.1 GCA_028705705.1 Paludibacter sp. | reverse complement strand
CGCAACGCTTGTGCCCAATAAGTAAATAACGAATAACTACTTTCTAATTCTGTTAATTTAAAATTTAATTTTCAAAGGCTATCGTAGATTATTTATTTTAACTTTGATACTAATTATTATATGGAATACACGACGGTTATTAAACCAAAGAATCGTTTGTTTGAAGTTGATTTTAAGGAGATATGGCAATATCGTGATTTATTTTCGATGTTTGTTAAAAAAGACATTATTACTCAATACAAACAAACAATTCTGGGACCTG
This sequence comes from Paludibacter sp., assembly GCA_028705705.1. GTDB lineage: Bacteria > Bacteroidota > Bacteroidia > Bacteroidales > Paludibacteraceae > Paludibacter. The sequence goes on along the minus strand of JAQWCZ010000042.1, from coordinate 11,537 downwards.
CGTGGTATTTTATTCAACCTGCTTTAACAACGATTATGTACATGGTGGTTTTTGGTGGTATAGCCAAAATATCCACTGATGGGCTGCCACAACCTCTGTTTTACTTAGCCGGTATTGTATGTTGGCAATATTTTTCGGATTGTCTGAATAAAACTTCTGCTACTTTTACAACCAATCAACATATCTTCGGAAAGGTATATTTTCCACGCATGATAGTACCGCTCGCAACGGTAACATCCAATCTAGTCAGAATGGGTATACAGTTTTTGCTATTTATTGCTGTTTATGTTTATTATTTATTATCAGGTGTTCAGGTTGCACCTAATATTTTTATTTTATTGTTGCCTTTATTGGTTCTCATGCTTGCCGGCTTGTCACTAGGTTTTGGCGTTATTATTTCTTCACTTACGACAAAATACCGTGATTTAACCATACTTTTTACTTTTATTGTACAGCTCTGGATGTACGCTACACCAGTGATTTATCCTTTAAGCACAATGTCTACTGAGAAACAATGGATTATGGCCATTAATCCTGTTACGTCAATCTTTGAAACCTTTAAATATGGGATGATGGGGGTTGGAACTTTTTGCTGGGGAATGCTTGCTTATAGTTTTTGTTTTATGGTTATTTTGCTTGTCATCGGTATTGTGGTATTCAATAAAGTTCAGCGTAGTTTTATGGATACAGTTTGAAAAAATAGATACCAATAATTCATTTTATTAAAGAAACCAAGGTAAACTATTGAATTGAACAGAATAGAATTTAATTAATATTTTAAGCACAGCAATCAGCGTATAAACTGATCATTGTGCTTTTAACATAAGTATCAATATTACAGCTTGTTAGTCAAATGAAGATGTGACTGACCTGCATTTGGCATCATAATAAGCTAGGAGTAAATAAAATTGAAAAAAATATAAGTCTCATGCCAACAGCCATAAAATTTGAAAATATAAGCAAGCAATATCGATTAGGATTAGTCAGTACCCGTACTTTGAGTCATGACCTGAAACGTTGGTACACTGTGAATATTTTAGGTAAAGACGATCCCTATTTAAAAATCGGAGAAATAAACGACCGTGCACACAAAGGAACCAGTGAATATGTATGGGCTCTGAAAAATATCAACTTCGAAGTAAAACAAGGGGATGTACTTGGCATTATCGGAAAAAATGGTGCCGGAAAATCTACACTCTTAAAGATTTTATCTAAAGTCACCACCCCAACCACCGGAATCATCAAAGCCCGCGGACGAATTGCGTCCCTGCTTGAAGTCGGTACCGGTTTCCACCCCGAAATGACCGGTCGCGAAAATATCTATATGAACGGTGCCATCATGGGTATGACAAAAGCCGAAATTACAGGAAAACTTGATGAAATAGTTGATTTCTCAGGTGTTGAACGATATTTGGATACTCCTGTTAAAAGATATTCCAGTGGTATGACAGTAAGACTGGGATTCTCGATTGCTGCCCACCTTGAGCCTGAAATTCTGGTTGTAGATGAAGTGTTAGCGGTTGGTGACGCTGAGTTCCAGAAAAAAGCCATTGGTAAAATGCAGGATGTAAGTAAAGGTGATGGAAGAACAGTGCTTTTTGTAAGTCACAACATGGGGGCCGTTAGGAATCTTTGTAATAAGACAGTGGTTCTGGTTGATGGAAGCATAGCATTTGAGGGAAAAACCGAACAAGGTATATCTTTTTATTTAAATAACAAACTCGAATCATATAACAAGATATCAGGAGAAGCATTGATTGTAAAGTCACGCATAAAAGGGTATAGCCTGGATGTTGAATTTTTATGTGTTAATTTTGAACAAAATAATGACAGTTTTTATACCAATGATGAAATTGTGTTGTTATGCAAATTCAAAGGAAATCGAAAAACAGACAATATTCGTATAAACGGAACGATTTTCAATAATGAAGAACAAGCTGTCGGTGGATGGTTCGGTAATGATTTGTTTGATATCAATGAAAATGAAGAAAAAACCATCAGAATCCGACTGAAAAATCACAAACTGACAATTGGTGGTTATCTCGTGAGTTTATCAGTAGGAAAGGGCAATTTTGCTGAAGGAATGATTGATTATGATGTTATGCATCAGGTAGTCAAATTTAATATTGTAGGATTTGACTCTAAAGAATTAATCGGATATTCGGTTTGGAATAGTCGTTGGGGAAATGTACTCTTTGATGTAGATTATAGACCTTTGTAATAAATATGCCAACAGTATCTGTCATAGTTCCCAATTATAATCATGCACCTTATCTGAAACAGCGTATTGATAGCATTCTGAATCAAACTTATCAGGATTTTGAACTGATATTGTTGGACGATTGCTCAACAGATGACAGTTGTGAAGTGTTAAGGTCGTATCAGTCCCATCCGACAGTAAATCATTGTGTATTTAACACCAAAAACAGTGGTAGTCCGTTTAAACAATGGAATAAAGGAATTGCCATAGCAAGCGGGGAATATGTTTGGATCGCGGAAAGTGATGACTGGGCGGAACCGAAATTTCTGCAATGTATGATTACAGAAATGGAAAAATATCCCAATGTCGGATTAGCTTATGCATTGGCACGTTATCAGTTGAATGATACTGAACCCTGGGAGTTGAAGCCAAATGATAAGATAGTGGTATATCCGGGGTATCAATTTATTCGTGAAAAACTGCTGTTTACAAACGTTGTATATAACGTGAGTATGACTGTTTTTAGGCGTGATGTGTTTTTAAATATTCAGCATACATTGTATGAAAAAATGCATTTATGCGGCGACTGGTTTTTTTATGTATTGTTGTGCCAGAAAACGGATGTACTGGCTTACAATAAAATTTTGAGTAATTACAGGATGCACAGCACAAATACTTCATCAAAAGCGGAGAAACTGGGGAAAAGTTTCTTGGAAGGCGTTGACATCCTGAATTACATCATTCAATATGACCGAAAAATTAAAACACTGGATTATGCCTATTTTTGGGCTAAACAATGGGTGAAATATCGGATGAAATTTAAAATCAGCAGGGAAACAAACCGAAAAATATTCAAAAAAATGTACCCCAGACACATCCTGATTATCTTGATGTACTATCTGTACAATTTTTATTACTTTTTTAAAATTAGAATAATATAATGTCCTCTGTCAGTATATTAATGCCGGTATATAATGCTGAACTGTATTTATCTGAAGCCATACAAAGTATGCTTAATCAGACTTATACCGACTTTGAATTGATTATTCTGGACGATTGCTCAACCGATAATTCAGCCGCAGTGGTTCATGCTTTCTCTGATACAAGGATTGTATATCACCGGAATGAAGTGAATAGCGGTCTGGCCAATAACCTAAACACTGGTTTGAAGCTCGCGAAAGGCAAATACATCGCCCGTATGGATGGGGATGATATTTCTTTACCACACCGCCTGCAAACGCAAGTTGATTTTTTGGAATCTCATCCGGATATTGATTTGTGTTCCTGTGCCATGCAGATGTTTGGTGCAGATAATCAATTGTGGATAAGAGACCGTGATCCGGAACAGGTGAAAATTACCATGATGTTTTATTCAGCCGTATTGCATGCTTCATCTGTTTTCAGAAGGGATGTTTTTGAAAAAAATAATCTCTATTATAATCAGGAAACCTTTCCGGCAGAGGACTATGATTTGTGGGCGAGGGCGGCATTTTATTGCAGGATGGTGAATTTGCCCGATGTGATGTATTTGTACAGAATGCACCGAACACAGGTTACCTCAACGGATCCAAGGTCTGCTGAGAAATGCAGGGAAATTCAAATCCGTTACTTAAGTGAAGCGTTGCCGATTTTATGTGAAGAAGTGGTTGTTAGTTTTGTTGATGGATTTATTTCTCATAAAATCAGGAATATAACTGAAATAAAAGATGTAAAAAATCAATATCTGAAGATTATCAAAGCCAATATATCAGTTTCGTTTTTTGATCAGAAACTATTGAAAATCAGACTCAATAAATACTTCCAACAACTGGTTTATACGTTTCTGCAACAATATAAGATCAGAAATTTTAGAAACTTGATTCAATATTGGGATGTTATGTTGGAATTAAGACCTCAGCTAATTGTCAAATTGTTTTTCAGATAAAGTATATTCGTTCTATGAAACAGGCCATACTTATTACCGCCTATAAAGACTTGGACTTTCTGTCGGAAATTATTTCTTATTTCGATGATGATTTTTATTTTTTCATTCATATTGATAAGAAATGCAAAGAAGATACATCTGGGTTAAATCATTTTAATCAAGTGTATGTGTATCATAATTACCACATTGAATGGGGCGGTAGTAATCACCTGATGGCCATTTTATTGTTGATAAGGGAAGCATATAAAAAACATGAATATGAGTATTTCCATCTAATTACCGGCAGTGATTTTCCGGTTAAACCGCTTTCAGCATTCAAGGATTTCTTTGAAAAGCATCAAAATGAAAACTTTATGGAATATTTTCCGCTGCCACGTGATAGCTGGGGAGAGGACGGTGGATTGAAAAGGATTAGATACTATTGGTTTGGATTAAACTGGGTGGATGTCAGAGGTCGTTTCTGGGAATTGATACGCCTGAGCCTGAGGATACAGAAAAAGCTGAAAATAAACCGAAAGTTCCGGTATTTTAATGGAAAGCTATGGGCCGGGGGAACTTATTGGAGTTTGTCAGAGCATGCGATAGAGACTTTCATTCGTTTTGTTGATGAAAATCCCCGCTATATAAGGCGATTCAGGTTTACAAGTATTGGTGAGGAGATTTTCTTGCAAACAGTATTGTTGAATCTGGGAATGCCGGTGACTAATAATTACCTGCGTTATATCGATTGGGGAGAAGATGGTGCAAATCCGGTTATGCTGTCAGAAAAAGATTATGATCGCGTTATGGCCTCAGATTGTTTTTTTGCCCGCAAGTTTGATAAAATCAAATCTGCTAAACTAATCAACAAAATCAAATCAGCCGGTTTATGAATATGAGCAAATTGAAAATAAAAATCTACACCCGTTCGATGAACGATGCGTTGTATAAACGATCCATGTTTTTCATGGATTTGCCTTATGAGAAAGTTCGTTTGCTGAATACGACTGCTGATGGTTACCTGTATCAAATGATTCGTGATGAAGAGGCTGATATCATCATCAATATTGATGAAGATGCTTTTGTATATGATCTGGAACGTTTGAATTCCTTATTGGAATATGTTGTTGAGAATGGTTATGTTAATTGTGGAATGCCCGATGGTGGCATGGTGGATATCCGGAAATTCAACCCGCTTGTAACCAATCCGTTTTTCAATATTCTCAATGTAAGGGAAATCAGAAAGAAATTTTCTGAGGACGTTATTGCAAATTATCCTTTGCATCAGGATGCATATATGGATCAATATCCTAAAAATATTTTGAAGGGTGAATATAAGTTTATTAATAATGAACCCTATTGTCATTTTTTCGTGTGGCTGAGTCAGGAGTTCAAGACTTTATACCTGAACGCTGATACACACCCGGATGGTGAATCGACGATATTGTATAATCACAAGCAGGAACCTTTCCTGATTCATACCTGGTATTCACGGTTCTTCAATACCGACCGCTTTCACACGAGAAGAATCAATGCTGTTGTGATGGAATGTGGCAAACTGAGTCACAGGTTCTATAAACCATCTGTGATAGAGCAGTTTAATTCTTTTGTAAAACTGAATTATCATGAAACCATCAAAGTGCTGGTAAAAGTAAAAAAGAAATTAATCAATAAAAACTGAAGATGTTGATATCCGTAATTATACCGGTATATAATGTAGAACCTTATCTTCGTCAATGTTTAGATTCAGTTTTACAACAACAGCATGTTAACAATTATGAGATTATCTGTATTAACGATGGTTCTACTGATAATAGTAGATTTATTTTAGATGAATATGCAAAAAAGTATGATAAAATAAAGGTAATATCACAGGAAAACAGAGGATTAAGTGCAGCAAGAAATACTGGTATAAGAGCAGCTTCCGGTGAATATATATTCTTCCTGGACAGTGACGATTGGATTGAACCCAATGCACTAAAAGTACTTTTGGATTCAATATCAGGAGTGGAAGATATGATTTGTTTTAATGGACGAAGATTTTTTGAAGATGGCACCAATGAAAATCCTGATAACGGAATAACTGAAAATAGCTTGACAGGCTGGGAATATTATAATAAATATGCCCTTTTACAACGGCAGTTTCATTTTGTATGTGTGGTACTGCGAATATATCGCCGGGAATTTATATTGGAAAATGATTTGTTTTTTATGGAGGGGATATACCACGAAGACAATTTGTTCACACCCATGGTTTGTTACAATGCTCAAAAGGTAAAAGTTATTCCTGATATTATTTATATCTATCGTATCAGATCCGGGAGTATAACCCAATCAAGAAATAAAAAACATCTTTATGATACAATTACTGTTGCGAATCAATTATCTGCTTTTTTTATTCCTTTATCCGGTCTTGATAAATGTATTTTATATCGTGAAATAGCCGGAGAATATTTCAAAGGTTTTATGCCTGAAAAAAGAAAGATTTATGGTAAAAATGACATTGAATTAATTAAGCGTATTGACTGGAACAGTTTTAAAACAGTTTGTGTTTATCCTAGACATAAAAGAATATATTATTTATTAAAATTTCATCCGGTATTTTTCAGACAATATGTTGAATTAGAATTGTTTGTTAAAAAATTTAACGCTTAATATGGATCCGGCTTTTACTTTTTAATTACATTATTAATACCGTTGCAACATGTTTTCTGTCGTTATTCCTCTTTACAATAAAGCACCATATATAGAAAAAGCAATTCGTTCTGTAGCAAACCAAACTTTTCAGAACTTTGAGCTGATTATTATTGACGATGGTTCAACTGATGATAGTTTAAATAAAACAAAGGAAATTTTACATACACTTACTCCGCCCATCTGGCAGTGTAGTGTTTTATCTCAGAAAAACGCCGGAGTCTCCACAACCAGAAATAATGGTGTGAAATATTCCAAGTACAATTACATTGCCTTTCTGGATGCTGACGATTGGTGGGATATTAGATTCCTTGAAGAAATGAATGATTTAATTCATGAATTTCCGGGGAAAGGTGTGTATGGAAGTGGTATTTATACCGTAAAAAGGAATAACAACCGGATAATTGATTTAGGTGTTGATCCCTCATTTATCAAAGGAATAGCTAATTACAGTAACCTTTTATCTAAAGGTTACACGCGTCCTGTATGTACCGGATCATGTGTAATATCCAAAAAAACATTTAATGATGTTGGTGGTTTTCATCCTGATCTCAAAATGGGTGAAGATTTTGATTTATTTTTTAAATGTTATTTAAAAAATGGACTGGTGCTACTGAATAAACCATTGTTTTATTACAATCAAAATGTGGATCCCGCAAATCGTGCCATTTCAAATAAATTATATTCCAGAAAAGAATCGGTGTTCTTCAATTTGAATTATCCTGAACAAGAGTATGATAAGGATGTTCGACATTTGATTGAATTTTTAAAATTGCGAAGTTTTTATCCGTATTTCTTAGCAGGAATATATATTGATGAGATTAAAAAGGAATTGAAACAAATCAATTTTTCAAATCACCTTGCAAAATTCTTCTGGCAATACAAAGTATTACCAAGATGGATACAGAATTTTTGGTATTTTGTAAAAAGAAATATTTATCATTTATTGAAAAGATTTTTATGAAACCACTAAAGATTGGCATATTAACATTTCACAGAGCAATAAATTACGGTGCAATATGGCAATGTTATGCGCTGACAAATTATTTGAAAGCTAAAGGATTTGAGGTGTCTGTATTAGATTATTTTCCAGAATTTCTCAGAAAATACCATTACAGATTACCCAAGAATCCATATAATTTTATAATTAAGCTTTTGGTTATACCAAGATTCAGACGCTTTGTACGCAAAAATCTTCCTCTTACTCAAACATTTTTCAATAAAAATGAAATTAAGCAAATTTCGTCTGAATTTGATGTTTTTATTTGTGGCAGTGACCAAATTTGGAATAAGGAATTAGTTGGTAATGAATTATCTGTTTTTTTATTAGATTTTGTGAATGAAGGGAAATTGAAAATAGCATATTCTGCAAGTATTGGTGGAAAAAGCATTAATAAAGAGGATTATAACTCTTTTATTGAAAATTTAAAATCATTCTCAGCAATCTCTGTTCGTGAAATATTAGCCCGGGAAGAAATATATAAACTTATCGGAGTTCGTCCTCAAATTGTACTGGATCCAACATTACTAATGGATAAAGATTTTTATATAAAACAGATTTCAGATAGGTTTAAACACAAAAACTATATATTGGTAATTGATCTGGAAAAAAACAATTTACTTCAATATTGTGCAAAACGTATTGAACAAGAAACAAAACTTCCTATTATAAATGTGAGCAGTGCATATTATAAATATGCAACAAACACTTTTTCAGTATCACCATCTGATTGGGTTGGGGCAATTTATTATGCAAAATATCTGGTTGTAAACTCTTTCCATGGTCTTGCTTTTTCAATTTTGTTTGAAAAAAATTTTTATTTTGTAAATAAAAAGAAAAAATCCGGCAATAATAGGGCGTTGGATTTACTTCAAGTTCTGGGTTTATCAGATAGATTTATTGAGGATGTTGAGAGCATAGATATTAATAAAAAAGTTGACTATTTAAGCGCTAATAATGCACTTACACACGCTCGTGAATTATCAGGAATTTTTTTGGATACTGTGTTAAAATGAAACAAGAATATTTACAACATATTGAAGAATTCCTGATGAATAATGATATCGATTTTGATAAAAATCGTTCTCTGAAATCATATACATGGATTCAAAGAGGTGGGGTGGTTCAGTTTTGGATTAAACCAGATAGTATCGAAAAAATTAAATCTATTGTAAGCTATTTATATAAAACTCAAATAAATTTTTATGTAGTTGGTGCAACCTCAAATTTATATTTTCAAAATGACTATCATCCGGAAGTTGTCATTTCAACTTTAAGAATTAACAAAATAGCAATAAATAAAGATTATGTTGTTGCTGAATGTGGCGCTCTAAGCTCAAAATTATCTGTTGAATGTATTAAAAATAACATTGAAGGTTTTGAAGGCTTTACCACCATACCAGGCACAATTGGTGCTGCTGTTTGTAATAACAGTAGTTGTTTTAATTCGTGTATTGATGAACTGATTGATCACATCGAGGTTATTACGAAAAACGGTTGTATTAATCTGAATAAAAATGATTTAAATTATAAAAGAAGATCTTCCATTTTTAAAAGGAAGGAAATAGAAGGAGTAATACTGAGAGTTTTTTTGAAAAAACAGATTGCACTAAATCCTGAATTGTTGATAAAAAACACAGAAAAATTTAAATATTACAGAAAAAAATATCAGGAAAAACCTCAACATAACTTAGGGAGTGTATTTGCTGAAATTGAATTGAAAAACACGTTACAAATTATGATATGGAAAATGTTTAAGAAGTTGCTGAAAATTATTCACATCAAAAAAGACAAACAATTAAAACTCAATAAACAACTATTTTTTATTATTCATGGCAAATTTAAAATGAGTTATTATGTATCTGACTTTAGCTTTAATTGTTTTGTTTGGAAGGATAATAAGGCTGATGTGATGTTTTTTAAATATAAGTCTTTTATTGAACGTATTTCAAAAAAAACTGAACTGGAAATTGAAATTGTGGATCGAAATTATTTCAAACAGTATAAATAAATATTTTTTTACATCGTCGCTAAAAGTATGAAAATTGCCTATTTATTTGGTTCGTTAACCCGTGGTGGTACAGAAACGCTCATGTTGGACGTATTTCGCAATGCTACCCGTCATGGACTTGATGCAATTGGTATATACAGAAAAACTGGTGAGTACGAACAAGATTATCTGAATAGCGGTTTACCCATGTATAAATTAGCTGCGGGAGCGAATAAATTTGCATATCTGCAAAAACTCCGTAAATTAATGTTAGTGAATAATATAGATATCATACATGCACAACAATATATTGATGCATTTTATGCTTATTTTGCATGTTTGGGTACGAAAATTAAGATCATGCTGACACTTCATGGTTATGATTTTAATGTTAATTTATCATCTCGTGCAATTTTTAATTTTATAATCAAACGTACTGATAGAAATATTTTTGTGAGTAATGCCCAATTAGATTTTTATGTTTCAAAATATAAATTAAATACGGGTAAACAGCGCGTTGTATATAATGGAATTTCATTATCAAAAATTATTAATGCATCTGATAAAAACGCAATTGATCAATTGCAAAGGAATCAAAACATAAAAAAAGAACTTAATCTATCATCTAACACCATTATATTAACAAGTGTAGGAAATTTTCTTCCCGGTCGCGATCAGATGACTTTGTGTAAATTTGCATTTTTATTAAAACAGAGGAATATAAAATTTCAATTGCTATTTGTTGGCAAACAACTGAATTTTGCAGCAGAGCGTTATGATGCTTGTGTAAGGTATTGCCGGGATAATGATTTATTGCAACATGTCACTTTTATGGGTATGCGTACTGATGTCCCTCAAATCCTTGCTCAATCGGATGCTTTTGTATATGCTACTGATCATGATACATTTGGAATAGCAGTAGCAGAGGCAATGGCAACGGGAATCCCGGTTTTTGTTAACGACTGGGAAGTAATGTCAGAAATTACAGTACAAGGTAAATTCGCAACACTATATAAAACCAAAGATGAAAAAGATTTAGTTGAAAAATTTATGTTATATTTGGAACATAAAAACGATTATTTGATCAAAGCCAGGCTGGCACAAAAATTTGTAAGAGAAACCTATAGTATAGAAAACCATATTTTATCTATGATGAAACAATATGAGTTTTAGTTTGTATGCTGATGAAAAATTCGATATTTAAATTATTACGTTTTTCAGGGTTACCTTTTTTCTTTAGAGAATTTATTCAGAAGAAGAAGGTGAGTATTCTATTGTTTCATAATATTAGGAAAGGAGATGCTGAAAAGGCATTTGCATATTTACGTCGGAAATACAACATTATATCTTTACAGCAATTTATTGATGCAGTACATAATAATATAAAGTTACCACCAAAAGCCCTTATTATTACCTTTGATGATGGTCATATTTCAAATTATGCTTTACTGCCTGTTATTCAAAAACATCAAATACCTGTTACAATTTTTTTATGTGCTTCCATCGTCAATACAAAACGTCACTTCTGGTTCCTTCATAAACCGATTGTACCAATAGTAGAGGACATAAAAAAAATATCCAATAAACTCAGGTTAAAAAAACTAGAAGAACATGGTTTTATCCAGGAAGAGGAACATATTAATCAGGAAGCATTGGATAAGAAGCAAGTTGATGAAATGAAAGAATGGATAGATTTTCAATCACATACAAAATTTCATCCGGTATTGCCACAATGCACCAATGCTGAAGC
>JAQWCZ010000330.1 GCA_028705705.1 Paludibacter sp. | reverse complement strand
TCACAATCACAATACAGTGGTATGAACAACCTGTTTACAGTGTGTGGGGATATAGACCGGTTACACAGCCCGGTGTAAGTATAACTTCACTTTTAGACAGCGCAACAGACGATGGCGTGGATCAAACCAATGATTACCGCTTCAATCCTATCATGTCGCTTAATAACGAACATCGTAAAAACGTGACTGCCTATAATCAGTACAATGGTTTTCTTGAATATGAACTCACTAAAGGGCTTAAATTAAAAGTATCCGGTGGCTATACGATTGATAATCGCAGAAATGAAACTTTTAACAATTCAAAAACCCGTTATGGATCTCCAATTTCCAATGATAAGGTGAATGCAACATTTGCTACATCAGAACGTAAAACCTGGCTGAACGAAAACATCCTGACTTATCAGGTGAATCTGGACAGAAAGCATTTTATCAACGCACTTGCCGGGATGACTATGCAGGAATCGGTTTATGAATTCAACAGCATGAAAACGATTAACATCCCAAATGAATCACTCGGTATGCCGGGTATGTGGCAGGGTACACCCAATCAGTTGTTATCGTCGAAGTCTGAATGGAGCATGTTATCGTACTTAGCCCGTTTCAATTATAATTATCAGTCGAAGTATTATTTTACGGCTTCCTTCCGTGCCGACGGATCTTCCAAATTTGCTGAAAAGAATCGTTATGGATACTTTCCTTCTGCATCACTTGCCTGGAATTTTACGGAAGAAGAGTTCATGAAAGAATACAGTTATATCCTGAATTCGGGTAAATTGCGTTTGAGTTGGGGTGCTACCGGAAATAACAGGGTAGGGGATTATGATACCTTTGCCCAACTTGAATTGCTACAAGCTTCAAGAGGTAGTTATAACGGTATCGGGGATGTGGTTCATGGAGTGTACCCATTCAATAATAATATATCTTCAATCGGTGTTGTTCCTACCAGCCTGGCAAACCGTGATTTGAGATGGGAAACAACGACACAATCGAATATAGGAACGGATCTTTCTTTCCTGAAGGACAGAATAAACTTTACTTTCGACTGGTACGATAAAATCACTTCAGATTTGTTGCTATTGGCAACATTGCCAACATCATCAGGATATGGCAGTGCGATGAAGAATGTCGGCAAAGTAAGAAATCAGGGTATTGAATTTACTATCAACACAACCAATATTAAAACACGCGATTTCAGTTGGTCAACAAACTTTAATATTGGTTTTAATAAAAACGAGGTGCTTGAATTGACAGAAAATCAGTTGTCTATGCTGACAATTGGGTATTTCGATCAGAACTATAATTCTTCAAACTATATTGCTAAAATTGGTTATCCTATCGGTATGATGTATGGTTATGTCTATGAAGGAACCTATAAACTGGATGATTTTACTACAGACGGAACAAATTACTATTTAAAGCCTGGTGTACCTTATTATACAGCAGAAAATAATACCCAACCTGGTTATCCGCGATATGCTGATATCAATGAAGATGGAAAAATAGATACAAACGATCAAACTTTTATTGGTCAGGGAGAACCTGTTCATGTGGGCGGGTTTACCAATAATTTCACGTACAAAGCATTCGATCTTAGTATATTTTTTCAGTGGTCATCGGGTTCAGACGTCCTGAATGCAAATAAACTGATGTTTGAAACGGGTTACAACAAAAGAAAAGACCTGAATCAGTATGCTTCTTTTATCGACAGATGGACTTTTACAAATCAGGATAGCGATATACCAAGGGTAAGCGCTTCGTCATCAAACAATCTTTTCTCAACCAGACTAATTGAAGATGGTTCTTATTTGAGGCTGAAAACGCTTTCTGTTGGTTATACTTTCGACAAGAATTTATTGAAGAAACTGAAGTTGAAAAATGCCAGGATTTATATCTCGGGACAAAACTTGCTGACCCTTACCAGGTATAGCGGATATGATCCTGAAGTTTCTATCCGGAACTCAGCGCTAACACCGGGACTTGACTTCTCGGCATATCCAAGGGCAATGTCGGTTAATATAGGTCTAAATCTTAATTTTTAAAATTCAGGAAGTATGAAAACAATTAATATTAAAGTGAAACAATATTTTAAAACCGGAGCAACAGCTTTAATGCTTATAGGGTTTTTATTGCAGTTGTCTTCCTGTTCCGATTTCTTGGATAAAACACCATATTCCCTGACTCCTGAAACATATTTTAATAATGAGTCGGAACTGGAATCATTTCTTACAGGTGTTTACAGTCCTATTATGCAGGAGCATTTCTATGGTAATAATTATCCCTTGTACAATGCAGGAGGTGATGATTTGACTTTTTTCCAACGAGCTAACTCTACTCCGAGTATGATTTGTGCGAATGCCAGTAGCAGTAATGCTTATATCAGTACGTTCTGGCGTATTTTGTATGAAGGCATCAACCGGGCTAATATCCTGCTTGAAAATATAGACCGTAACCCTTCTATTCCACAGGTTTTTAGAGACAGGGTGCGTGCTGAGGCTATGTTCCTGCGTTCTTTCTACTATTTCAACCTGGTACAGGGTTGGGGAGATGTGCCGCTCAGACTGGAATCTACTAAAGCAGTGGTTGGATTGAGTGCTCCGAGAACAGACAAACAACTAATTTACGATACTTTAATTACTGATATCGTGAATTCAATTCCAAATCTTTATAAATCAACCGACTTACCATATACCGGAAGGGTGACTCAATCTGCAGCAAAAGGTATATTGGCACGTATTTACCTTTTCCGTGCCGGTGAACATTTCCGTGATAAAACAAGTCCGGATCCGAACCGGCAATTTTACTTCTCGGAAGCCCGTCGCTGGGCGCTCGAAGGGAAAGAAAGCGCGG
>JAQWCZ010000329.1 GCA_028705705.1 Paludibacter sp. | reverse complement strand
TTCCGGAAGAACAATTGCGTCGTGCTGCTGCTTCTGCTGTATGTAAAATCAACATCGACTCTGACGGACGTTTGGCAATGACTGCTGCAGTACGTGAAGTGTTTGCTAAAAACCCGGGTGAATTCGACCCACGTAAATACTTAGGTCCGGCTCGCGATGAATTGAAAAAACTATACATGCACAAAACGAAAAATGTGCTGGGTAGTGCAGGGAAAGCATGATTTAGCGAATAACCAATAGTGAATAGTTTGCTATGGATTATATCCTGAAACTACAATATTAAAGAGGCTGTCTAAGGGCAGCTTCTTTTTTTTATATATGCAACTTATTTATTGGCATACAGGGCTTCGGAAAGGAACATTTCGAGTTCTTCGGGTTTGACATTCAGTGTTAATTCTCCGTTTATCGCATAAGAGATTTTGCCGGTTTCTTCGGAAACGATTACCGCAATGGCGTCTGTTTGTTCGGTGATTCCTAAGGCAGACCGATGCCTGAGTCCGAGTCTCTTTGGTATTTGTTGGTTTTTTGAAACAGGCAGGATACAAGAAGCCGCAAATATTCGTTCATTGCTGATGATCAATGCACCATCGTGAAGTGGACTATTCTTAAAAAACAGATTCTCTATCAAACGGGAGTTGATCGCGGCATCAATAATTTCACCTGTTTGGGCATGAACATCTAAGTTGTTTTTACGGACAATGATGATGAGTCCTCCCATTAAACGCTTTGCCAAACTTTGGCAAGCCAACACTATCTGTACGATGTTATAATCTGATTTCTCTGATTCTGTCCTCCCATTCCCGAAAAATTTTTTCATTATATTTCCAAATGCCCATTTTCTTTTCGCTCCTATCCTGGAAAAGAAACGCCGGATTTCATCCTGAAACAACACAATCAACGCAAAAGCACCTACACTCACCACCCGATCGAGAATGCCTCCCAATAATTCCATCTTGAAAACATAAGACACGAGATACCACATAATCAGGAAACTCAGTATCCCCAGAAATACATTTAGTGCTCCCGATTTTTTTAGCAATAAAAAAAGCTGATAGAGTAAAATTGCTACCAGGACAATATCAATAATGTCTTTTATTCCGATTTGAAAACCCATAGATATTATTTCATTTTGTTGATTGTCTGTATGCATTAAAAATGCGGATAGTTTCAATCGCCTCTTTCACATCGTGTACCCGCAGCATGGATGCTCCTCCTATCAAAGCCAACATATTCAGGGCGGTTGTACCATTCAAAGCTTGTTCAGGATTTGTTTCCAATAATTTGTAAATCATTGATTTTCTCGATATTCCGACTAACAAAGGAGCATGAATCTGCCTGAAAATGGATAGTTTACTCATCATCTCATAATTTTGCGCCTGGGTTTTGGCAAATCCGAAACCTGGATCAATAACCACATCATGTACTCCCAAGAACCGGAGTTGTGCAACTCTTTTAGCTAAAAACTGTAATACTTCAGCTACAACATCCTCATAATCCGTTTGTTCCTGCATGTGTTGTGGTGTCCCCCGTGTATGCATCAACACGTAGGCGACCTGCAAATCGGCAATTGTTTCAAACATTTGCTGGTCAAGTGTTCCTCCGCTAATGTCATTTATCATGGCTACACCATACTGCTGAACGGCTATTCGGGCTACCGGCGAACGAAAAGTATCGACTGAAAGCACCGCATCTGGAAACTTTTTATAAATAATTTCGAGGGATTCGGATATTCTTCGTATTTCTTCATCAACCGAAATCTGCTCTGCCTGCGGACGGGTCGAATAACCACCCACATCAATGATGGTTGCTCCTTCTAATAAAAAAGTCTCAACCTGCTGTAGCAAAGTACGATCTGACTTGTATCTGCTGAGAGCAAAAAACGAATCGGGTGTTATGTTTACAACACCCATCACGATAGGTGTGCGCAAATCATACAATTTACCCTTCAGCTTCAGGAATAAGTCTGAATCGTTCATTTTTGAGATCTATTTTCGATTTATCTCCGCAAATTTAAGAAAATATTATACGAAATGATACTTTATCCCGTTTATTTGAACATAAAATACAGTAAAACAGGGGGAAATTTTTCATAAATGAACAATAAAATTTCATTTCTCCTGTTTTTTTAGCGAATAACTTTTAATTTTAAAACCTGTAGTCGAAAGAAATTCGTTAATTTTGCAACGTTTGACAAACTAAATTGAACAATATGATACGCATTTCAATCAGCGCTTTCATTATTATATCTTTAACTGTTACATTTACTGCATGTAACAAAAGTATTGGCATTACAAGTACCGCCACCGGCTGGCCTTATGATTTTAAAGCAGAAAATGCCTTCAGGGGACAGGCAGGTCTTTCTTCGCAGGTACCTCCGGGTATGGTTGAAATTCCGGGCTGGAGTTTTACAGTCGATGATGTGGAAGAGTTTGAAACAGCAAACCGCAGGATTCGTCCAAATGAACTGAATACCCGCCGAACCTTATCAGTAAACAGCTTTTATATGGATCAACACGAAGTCAGGAATATAGACTGGCGGGAATACCTGAGTTGGCTCACCGCAATTTATGGCAATGTAGCTCCCGAGATCATTGAAAAAGCAAAGCCCGACATAAAAGCATGGACTGAGGGATTGAGTGACAACGAGCCCTTTTTGATGAATTATTTCACACATCCTTCGTTTAATGAATATCCGGTGGTGTGCATAAGTTGGGAACAGGCCGCGGCCTATTGTGCCTGGAGAAGCGACCGTGCCAACGAATTACGCTTGATCAAAGCCGGAGTCATCAAGGCTCCTGATTTCAAGGCTATCGCTGAAATGAAAACCCTGAAAGAGGTTGAAAATGCCATT
>JAQWCZ010000328.1 GCA_028705705.1 Paludibacter sp. | reverse complement strand
ATGCTGAAGGAAATTGAGGAAGCGATAGAAGTGTATGTGGGTTTGCTGGATGGCGTAGAAATGTAAAAAACTCCCCCGAACTTCACAGCCCGGGGGAGACACAAATTATATATACCGCTAAAAAAACTAATATATCTTATTTGGTCGATAAGTCGAAAGCTTCCTCACCATGTTGTGTGAGATCAAGACCTTGCGCTTCCTGTTCGGAAGTTACACGCATCGGCAGGAAGTAGTTGGTGAATTTATACAACAGATAAGAACCTCCGAATGTGAATGCGCCGACAATCAGCAAGGCAAGCAGATAGAGGAAGAATTGTTCCACGTTGCCATGAATCAGCCCAACACCTTCTCCTCCGTTTACGGCAAAAACACCGGTCAGGATCATCCCTACAATACCGCCCAGACCATGGCAGGGGAATACATCCAATGTGTCATCGATTTTGGTTTTCGATTTCAGTTGAATGGCGGTGTAACTTACCAGTGAAGCTAAAAAACCAAAGAAAACACTTTGTCCGACCGTTACAAACCCGGCTGCCGGGGTGATGGCTACCAAACCTACCACCGCACCTATGGCAGCACCTGCGGCAGAGCGTTTTTTACCCATGGCACCATCGGCAAGTAACCAGGTTAGCATGGCAGTTGCAGATGAAATGTTCGTGTTTACGAAAGCTCTTACAGCCAAATCATCAGCAGCCAAAGAAGACCCCGCGTTGAACCCGAACCAACCGAACCACAGCAAACCGGTTCCCAATAAAATATAGGGGATATTGGTCGGACGGGCATCACCGTTTACACCTTTTCTTTTCCCTAAGAAAATAGCGCCGCTAAGGGCTGCAAAACCGGCTGAGATATGTACCACCGTTCCACCGGCAAAGTCAAGAATACCCCATTTATGCAGGAATCCTTCCGGATGCCAGGTCCAGTGGGCTAGTGGAGCGTATATCAGCAATGAAAACAGAATCAGGAACATCATGAGAGAAGTGAACCGTACTCTTTCTGCTAAACCGCCTGTGATAAGTGCCGGGGTAATGATGGCAAACTTAAGCTGGAACATGGCAAACAGAGCAAAAGGAATGGTCGGACCAAAATCCGGGTGAGGTGTTAACCCTACATTTTTAAAGAACATAAAAGTAGTAGGATTACCTACGACACCTCCGATGCTATCGCCAAAAGCCATACTGAATCCAACCACAATCCAAAGTACGCTGATTATTCCCAGTGCGATAAAACTTTGTAAAAGCGTGGATACTAAGTTTTTATACCTAACCATCCCTCCGTAGAAAAATGCCAGTCCGGGTGTCATTAGCAATACCAGCGCTGATGCCATTAGCAACCAGGATGTGTCAGCATGGTTAATTTCAAGCGACTCCATGCCTTCTGGTAATAAAGTTTCATAACTTACCGGAATTAATGAGATTAAGGCTACGATGGCTAAGAGTAAAAATGGAATCCGGTACTTCCAGGCAACTTTCTGTTGTTTCATTGTTTAAAGTTTGAATTTATAAGTATGAGTTATTTAAATGACAATTGATGACAGAATGATGTTATTTCGGTGCAAAAATAATCAAAATGATTTAATTGAAAATAAAATATAATCAAAAAGATTTATTTTGTTTGTTTGTTGTTTTAAAATGCAATGATTGGTGGTCTTCTTGTTTGCAATATGATAGTTTAAGGTTAATTTTCCTGACAAATGATAAATTTGAGTTATGTCAAACAGATATTTTCTATTCCCGCTGCTATTTTGTATTTTTGCATCAAATAGAATTCTGATCTCAATCCAGCTAAACGGACTTTTAAAATAATTTGCAAATAGTTTAAGATGACTGGTTCTATGGTGTGATAATTAGGAGAATTTTTTAGTTGGGTATATTGATTATAAGTCCTGCCTTTCAGGCAGTATTTTATCATTTATGTGTTATTCCGCAGGTCGATGACCTGCGGTTATGAAAATAAGTCCTTTCAGGACATCGTAGGATGTGTTGAGTATTGATATCTCTGTTTTTTGGTTGAAATTCGAATTTATTATATAGTGAGTATGAGTTTATGATTATTTGATAGAACATCGGACATGAAATGTCCAAATTTTCATAACCGCAGGTCATAGACCTGCGGAAAAAGAGCAAAATTTAGTAATTCTGCCTGAAAGGCAGGACCAAAATAAATAACCACTAATGAAAAAAAGTTTTGCAATTTTGGTGTTTGTAGCTATATGTGTTTCTTTAAGCTCTCAAGAGATAATTAAAATGCATAAAGAAGGTGATGTTTATACTGTACCATGTATAGTTAATGGATTGAAACTCCGTTTCATTTTTGATACCGGAGCCAGTAATGTTTGTATATCCTTGACAGAAGCAACATTTATGTTGAAAAATGGATATTTAAATGAAAACGATATTATTGGTTCAACAAAAAGTATGATTGCAGATGGTAGTTTGGTGGAAAATACACAGATTATTTTAAGAGAAGTACAAATAGGTGTGATGAAACTAACAAATGTCACGGCAACGGTAATGCATAATATTAAAGCACCATTATTACTTGGACAATCAGCAATTCAAAAATTGGGAAGTGTGCTACTTCAAGGTGATGAATTGATATTATTAAACAATCGAACAAATACATATAATGAAACATTTCATAAATTTGAACCAAATTGGTTTGAATTTTAACAGGATGATGAACAGAAAGTTGAAATTGATTTAAATTCAATATTAAGAGAAGCTAATACTATTACTTTTTGGGAGTGCTGGACATATGCTAATCCAAAAAATAATATCCATAAGACGGTAAGTAAAAGATTATGTGATTGTAGGAATAAAAAAACTACATTAATTTCTCTCGTTGATTATGAC
>JAQWCZ010000327.1 GCA_028705705.1 Paludibacter sp. | reverse complement strand
ATCACGAATTGCGAATGACGAATGACACATCGACCATATGGCAAGTCATGCCACAAACGAGTACAATAAAAATTCACAGGAGTTCCATCGAAATATATTTAAGTATTCTGCCTGATCCGTTTAAAATGAATTATGAATTGTGACCATTACCTTTGAAGATATACAATATGAATAAGATGAAGAAAAAATATACTCATCTGTTTTTTGATCTGGATAATACCTTATGGGATTTTAAAAACAATTCATTCCGTGCGTTGCAGCAAACATTTATCCATTTCAATTTACATTTGAGGGATATAGCGTTTGGTCTGTTTTACGATGAGTACGAAAGGAATAACAAGCAGCTTTGGGAAGGATACAGGAGCGGGAGTGTACGAAAAAAAGAACTTACACGGCTTCGTTTTAGTCAGACGTTACTGAAATTTCAAGTGGATGATATTTCTCCCGATGAGATGAATCGTGTTTACCTGACCGGGATGCCCCGGCAGAACCAATTGATTGACGGGGCTTTGGAGCTGTTGGGATATTTGAAATCGAAAGGTTGCCATTTGTTCATCCTGACAAATGGATTCCGGGAAGTCCAGTATGAAAAGCTTGAAGTAGCCGGACTTCATCAATTCTTTACCCGGGTTTTTATTTCCGAGGATGTAAAGGCACCCAAGCCGTCCCGGGAAATATTTGAGTATGCCATTAAATCGGCAAATGCAAAAAAACGGAGTAGCCTCATGATTGGCGATGATGTTGAGGTGGACGTTGCCGGGGCTCTAAATGTGGGAATGGATGCCGTATGGTTTAATCCGGGTTTGCATCCTGAACATGATAAACTGGAAATTATTCCCAGATCGCGGGTAACCCGGTATACAATCAGTTCATTGTTGGAGTTACGTGACATTGTTTAATTCAGGTTTAAATTGGGTCAATTCTGAATAACTAATGAAAATTGGAGGTTGGTGCTATTTTATCAATTTTATGTTTTCCACCAGTTTAAAAAATGGAAAAAGAAGCTTTTATATGAATAATAAATGTTTTTGTAATTAAAATCTTTTTTTACATTTGCATATGTTATACATTTTTAACAATTTTTACTATGTCTTAATATAATTTTTAATAATCTATTAAATAATTCAAATATTTATAAAAATAAGTTAATTTCTAAAATTTTCTCTATATTGGCTGCTTAAAAGTAAAATATTATTATTTCTAACTTTTTTATTATTTAATACTAATTTTATGAAAAAGATTGCGTGTTTAATTTCGATTCTCCTTTTCATGGGAATTCAGGTAATCCAGGCACAGACGAGGAGTATAACCGGAACGGTTACCTCATCTGAAGACAGATCGCCTATCCCGGGAGTTTCGATAGTTGTGAAAGGAACTACGCTTGGAACGGTTACTGATTTGAATGGTAACTTTTCTCTACAGGTTCCCGGGGATGCTCAAATACTTGTTTTTTCTTTCGTTGGGATGGACACACAGGAGGTGTTAATAGCAGGGAAGTCAAATATAAGTGTGGCAATGAATCCTTTAGTCATGGGAGTGGAAGAAGTAATGGTTGTTGCCTACGGTACGACTTCACGTCAGGCAAAAACCGGTGCTGCAACTCAGGTAAACACCGGGCAGCTTTCTGAAACACCTGTGGTCAGTATTGATAAGGCGTTGAGTGGGAAAGTCCCCGGATTGATGGTATCCACTTCGGGAGGACAGCCTGGAAGTAATAGCAGCATTCGTATTCGCGGAACCAGTTCGGTGAATGCCGGCAATGAACCGCTTTATGTAATAGATGGTATTCCGGTGATGACTGGAGACCAGTCGCATGCCAGTACAACTTCCAATGCATTGTATGCATTAAATCCCGCTGATATCGAATCGATCACCGTGTTGAAGGATGCCGCTGCTGCTTCTATTTATGGATCAAGAGCAGCTAACGGGGTAATCCTGGTGACTACCAAATCGGGTAGAAGTGGTGAGGCAAAAATCAGCTTCAGGGCCTCAGCAGGTGTTTCTCAGTTGGCAAATGACAACGACTACCGACCGATGAACAGCCAGGAAATATGGACTTATCTGCGTGATGCAGTATATAATTCAGGACTTAACCCGGATAATCCGGCAGGAAGTGGATCCTACTATTTCCCGAAATCCTTGTTGGCAGGTCCACAGACCAATTGGTTTTCATCAGGTTTACGTAACGGGAAAACACAAAAATATGAGATGTCTGCTACCGGAGGAAATGACCGGCTCATGAACTATTTCTCAGCAGCTTATGAGGATATTGAAGGTATTGTCATTGGAAACAATTACACAAAACTCAATTTTCGGGTAAATAACGATTTCAAGGTTACGGATAAACTGACCGTTGGTTCCAAGATTGGTTTGGCCCGGATGGTGAACGATGACATTGGTACGGGTGGCTTATCTTATCTGAACCCGTTCTTTGGTGCCATGAATATTCTGCCATGGACTCCCATGTATAATGAAGATGGCACATATAATACGAGTGTTCCGGAAAACTCTGACATCAACCCGTTGTTTTCGGCTCTGACCAATGAGAGCTGGGATAAACAGTTCAGGTTGCAGGGAACCGGTTATTTGGAGTTTAGACCCATCGAGAAGCTGACACTAAAAACGAATAACTCAGTAGAACTCACCAACGGGGAATCCCGTCAGTTCGGACAACAGATTACAGGTTACACGCAGGACTTTGTGTACAGTAACCGGCACAACTACCAGTTGCTCACTACCTCCAATACCGCTACCTATCGTGATCATTTTAAAGAAAATCATCTCTATAGTATTCTGGTAGGACAGGAAGCCCAGAATTACCGGTTCAGTTCCCTAGATGGGGAATCTCCAAACATTA
>JAQWCZ010000326.1 GCA_028705705.1 Paludibacter sp. | reverse complement strand
AGATCCATAATTTCACCAACTGAATTCGGAACATAATCAGGATTATATTCATAAGCTCCCAAATCGTAATTGGCGTCACGGACAAATCCATCCAAATCAGCTGTATAAGCAGTATTTGAAATTCCGGCGTCGATAGCTACCGAACCTGAAGCCAAATGATAATCATTGCTTGCTGCACCAATGAAAGAGGCTGCCGCAATCGTGAAAATATTTCCAGTTCCTGTCCAGGACGATGCTAAATCCACATCAAAACCACAGTAAGTAACATCTGGCCATACCGTTTCAGCACCATCCACGCTTATAGGTTTTGCCCCACTGTTATAAAACAGGCAATTGGTAAACTTTGCATTCGGTGCAGATGGAGTGGACAGATATAAACCTACAGAAGCAGTACCAGCGGGGTTTGAATTTGATGCGAAAGTACAATTATTAAATGTCCCGAATGTTGCTGCGTTTGTTCCTATATAAGAAACATTTGCACCTTTATTCCCATAAAAAAGACAGTTATTTACCGTAGCAGAAAATGTTAACATAAGTGCTGCAGCATGATACGCACTTGTATTTCCCGTAAAGACAGAGTTACTGATAGTGGCAACAGCAGCAGCTGAAGCAATCATGATAGCTCCTCCGTTAGAATTTGCAGCACCATTATTTGTAAAAATGCATTTGTCAATGTTATGAGTTCCGGTTGCTACTCAAATAGCTCCACCACCGGCAGATGTACTTTTTGCAGCACTTGCAATATTAGATGTAAATACACAATCAGACACATTCACCGTATTCGCAGCATTTGTATTAAGGTACAAAGCTCCGGCAGAACCACTGGCACCAGGAGCTGTATTGGAAGTAAACGTACAATTTGATATCGTAATAGGTTCGGCATTCACAGCCGTGGTACTGAACACAAGTAAACCTCCTGCAGATTTGGTCGTTGTACTATTTTCGGATATTTCGCAATTCGATACAGTTACACCACTGGTGGTTGAATACAAATTAATTCCTCCACCGAATAAAGCAGATGTGTTTTTCACTATTTTACAACCATCCAATTTACATCCGTCACCATAAACGGTAACGCCGCCACCGTATCCTGCAGTTATATTATCATGGATATAACAATTTTTCATAGAAGCAGCACCAACAAGGGTAACTCCTCCGGCAGTAGTTGCTGCAGTAGCGTCAGTAACACAATTTTTTACAATGCAATTTTGCATTACTGTCACAGCTCCATTCAATCTGGCTCCGGCACCGGAAGAAGTTGAGGCACTGTTTTTACACTTTGTGATAGTTAATCCGTCAATAATCGTAGCAAGCGTTGCAGAACCTCCTGTAAAACCCTGACATGTTTCATTTCCATCAATAATCGTTTCATTGGTAAATTCCCAGGCTTCAGTTCCCTTAGCCCTTTCCGAAATCGCAGATTCAGAACCGGAAAATCCACCATATATGCTAACACCTTCAGTTAATGAAATAGAATCGGTCAACACATAAGTTCCACTGATAATCCATATTTGATCTCCATCATATAAAATCTCTCCGGCAATCCAGGCATTTAACGATGCTTCACTTCCGCTATTGGCCGTTGCCAGATCTACCAGTATTGGATTCGAAATTCCGGACGTATTTGTCCATGTTCCACCTGAAGTACTTTTGTAAACCAAAAAGGTTTCTGCCGATATTACAGCTATTCCCTGTAATAAGACAATCAAAAATAAAGTAATTAGCTTTTTCATTTTTTTAAATTTTTTACCCCCTCTATTCTTCTTTCGAAAAAGCGGAAAGGATTGGTTAATAATATGGTGTTAATTAATAAGACGTTAATAATAAAGAGTTAATAATATAAGCAATTTTGATATGTGTGATGTTATAATCGTTCATTTATATTATTTCACCTGCAATTTTGAGAATTTATTTGGAGGTCCGGCAATCTCAGGAACGGAATCCGGAGTCCTGTAATCAAAAAATATAATCCCTGCTTTTTTGTAAATGACCATCATGCGGTTCATTCGCAAATTGAAATTTCCGAAATCTTTTTCCTTATCTTCGGTCCATGCTGCCTCCGACAATGCCGACAGACGTGGATAAACCATAAACTGCAATCGTTCTGGGGTATGGATCAGTTCCGTCCACACATTTCCCTGAATGCCTTTTACTAAAGGCGTTGAGATGGAAACACCCGACGTAAAGTCTGTGCCGGGAAAATTATAGACACTTTCGATGGGAGCAAAAGCCCCGTTCGACCATTTCCTGCCGACTTTGTGTTTAGCATCCTGAATGAAATCGAAATAGAGAGGTATCCTCGGGCACAAAATCACCTGATAGCCTTTGTTAATGGCTTCTTCAAGTTGCCCGGGCTTTTCCTGCCGCCACCACATGACCACAGTATTGGATGCGGGAAGGTTGGCCGTAACCACTTCATCCCAGCCAATCAGCATTTTATTCAGACTTTTGATGGAATCGGACATTCTGTTTAAAAAGTAGTGCTCAACTTCCGGCAAACTACTGAACGAGCGCAGCTTCATCAATTGCTGAATTTCCGGAATAGAATCCCATTGTTCATTGCCATAATGAACTTCATCGCCGCCTATATGAATGTAGCGGGATGGAAAGAGTGTCGTCACTTCTTTCAGAATATTGGTTATGAAGGCATAGGTTCCTTCTTTTCCGGGATTAAAGGTGTAATCGGGATATCTTTTGGAGCCGCCGCCGCTGCATTCAGGATAAGACCTCGTTGCCGAAGTGGCGTGACCGGGCATCTCAATCTCGGGAATAATTTCTATAAAACGTTGTTGCGCATAGGCAACGATTTCGGCAATTTCAGCCTGCGTATAATATTGTACGGGACCATTGGGATTGCTAAGATCGCCCATGGCGCCGACAGAG
>JAQWCZ010000325.1 GCA_028705705.1 Paludibacter sp. | reverse complement strand
AGCGATCTGGCGGTCGTTTATGAAAGACAACGAAGCCATTAACATCGCTTACGCCGGGAAATACGCGCGCAGTTCGAATTATTGGAAAAACAGCATCGGGATGAACAAAGCCATTCAAAAACTGGACATCATGGGGCAAAAAAAGGAAGCCGAACTTGATTTTGCAACGTGGGTGCATGAATCTCCGGAAAGGATAACAACATACGGTCAGGTACTACCTGTGCTGGAAAGAAATTACAAAACAAGTTTTCCTGCCCTACATGCCATGAGTTACCTGCGGGAAGCGCTGTTGTCGGGCGTTGAAATGCCGCGTATTGCCGGTGATCTGGAAAAACTCCTGTTACAGGATCTTGCAACGGATTCTATCCTGAAAAGTGCGAAAGAAAAATACGAAGACTATTACGCTGAAGTGGATGTAGCTACTTTTGCAGTTATGCTAGAGACCTACAGAAAACACGTAAACAAAGATTATCTTCCCACTATTTATCGTGACATCGACAAAAAATTCAAAGGAGATTATGCCCGTTACGCTCAATCTGTTTTTCAAAAATCCGCTTTCTCTAATCTGGATAAATTCAGCAAAAAACTCAAATCAAAGAAAATCAATCTGAAGAACGACCCTGCATTGATTTATCTCCATGCAGTTGATAATATGTTGGACAAACTGGATAATGACAACTACGCAAAAAGCCGCGATTCCATACAATCAGCAACCCGCTTATTGGAAGCAGGATTGAAAGAAATCAACCTGGCTAAAGGGACGAAACGCTATCCGGATGCTAATTTCACGATGCGCATGTCGTATGGTTCGATTGGTGGGTACGAACCGGCAGATGCGGTAACTTTCAATTATTTCACCACTACCAAAGGCGTACTGGAAAAAGAAATTCCGGGTGATATGGAATTCGATGTGCCAGCAAAACTAAAAGAATTAATCAACAAGCGCGACTTTGGCAGTTATGCCGATGCTGCAACCGGTGAATTAATTGTGAACTTCCTGAGCAGCAACGATATTACAGGTGGCAACTCGGGCAGTCCGGTTTTCAATGCAAAAGGGGAATTACTGGGGTTGGCCTTCGACGGAAACTGGGAAGCCATGAGCGGCGACATCGTTTTTGAACCTGAACTGCAACGCACCATCAACGTGGATGTGCGTTACCTGCTTTTCATCATGGATAAAATTGGTGGGGCGGACAGGCTGCTAAGAGAACTAATTGTTAATTGATAGTGGTTAGTGGTTAGTTAAAATGATACTGCCCCTCCGAGCATGAAGTTGATTCCCTGCACTTCATAACCATAAAACTGCTGATATTTACTATTGAGCAGGTTATTGAGTTTGGCAAAAGCTGAAAATATTCGGTTGAATGTATAGGTTGCACCCAGATTTACATCCACTTTGGGATCCATTTTGAAAGGGTTGTTGCCCAGTTTAGCATACCTTTCTCCTTCATAAAACACGATGGCTGTAGCCGTCAGTTTACTGTTGATTTTGACATCTGCACTAAGATCCATTTCAATGGCAGGTTTCATCCACGCATGTAATTCAGTTTTTACATCCCAGGTATTATAAACACCTTTTAGCTGAATGTTAACGGTACTTTTATAATTGTAGTTGGCTCGCACCCCAATTCTTGACAAACTGGCATCGCTGTAAACTGCATTGAAACGATTGGTAAACAAATTTGCCCTTTCTCCTGGTATATCAACCGAGAAATAGGCTTTATTTTCAAAAAAATACTGGTCAACGATGTACCTGTAATCAATGAAGGCATCCAACAATAAGCTATGAAAAGGTTTCAGTTTAAATCCAACATAAGCATTTACCGGCGTGTAGGTGTCTTTCACCCGCAAATCTGAAAATACATAAGGATTTTCTGCATAAATATCACTGAGGGTTGACAAGTTAAAACCTCCGGTAACACCACCGTAAACCGACAAAACTTTAGGAAACACCCGCCATTCACCTGAAATATCCGGCATCGGATTAAATGGTCTTCCATGTATAAAGGAAAAGGATGTTTTAACACCGGCACGTAAGAACCAATGATCACGCTCCATCAAAAAATACGGATTCACAGCAAACACCGCGTAATAATCCCAGAAATTGATGTTGGCCGCCGTGTCAGCCTCCTGATAAAATAAGTTGGATAATTCAAAATCCATCCCAAAACGATTTTCACCTACCGGTTTACTAAAACCGTATTGTACCTTTAGTATATTCTCCTGTAACCCGTTATCCGACTTAAATACATCGTAAGCCAGCTCTGCATGGTATTTTTTACCGGCAGCATTCGGCAACGAACGAACACCCACATGTGCGTTGTAACGCCAAAGCATGTCGAAAAACGGACTGTTTGCCAGTTCATCCAGACTCTCTGTTTTTGCTGAGCGGGTGATACTTTCAAAGTTATGCTCCAGATAGTCAGGTTGAGGGGCAGAAAGAAGCGACGATAATTCTTTTAAATCGATGGTTTTCCCTTCGGTTCCATTAAAGTCATGACCGTAATAGTTGAAATATTGATGAGAAAATCCCAATCCTGCATACAAATCATAGCTGTTAAAATAATGGTTGTAACCCAGGTTAGCCCGACTGAAAGCATGTTGTTTCTTACCAAATGTGCCGATATGTTTCAAGATCAAATCAAGGCGGTTTTTATCATTTATAAAAACAGGTAGGGCAATATCCCCCAGTGTGTTAAAATAATTACCGGCTCCGAGACGTATAAAAGCTTCTTTGGTAGTCCCTCTATGCTGATGAGATACCTCTTCAGCGGGTAATGTCACGATATTCTTCTCATGAGGAAGCGGTTGATAGATGTCTGAATAATAAACCCTTTCCTTTGTTGCATTAACCTGTAAAACTTCGGGTAATGTCGTGATTTTACCGG
>JAQWCZ010000324.1 GCA_028705705.1 Paludibacter sp. | reverse complement strand
ATCGTAGAAATAATATCCGGCAGATATGTTTCCATCATCATTTGCATCAAAAGCTTCATCTGAAGCAAACATTAAAATGGGTTGCAGGAGTAAATCGGAATAGGTCCTGCGTGCAGAAATATTGAAAGTTGTTTTTTCTTTGATAATAGGTCCTTCGATGTTGATTTTGGAAGAAATGATGCCCACGCTTACATTTCCGTGGATTTCCTTGTCGTTTCCGTCATTCATCCTGACATCAATCACGGAAGATAACCTACCTCCGAATCGTGCAGGAAAGCTACCTTTATATAAAGTCACATTTTTAACCGCATCGGGATTAAAGACGGAGAAAAAACCGGCCATGTGGTTCACGTTGTAAACCGGAATACCATCTAATAAAAATAAATTTTCATCCGGACCACCACCTCTAACGTACATGCCCGTAGAACCTTCCGAACCAGACTGTACGCCCGGTAGCAGTTGTAGAGCTTTTACCAAATCGGCTTCTCCGAAAAGGGTAGGTACAGATTTAATCTGGCTGATGGGAACTTCAACCGCACTCATTTGTGATGATTGTACGCCCGTAATGCGCTGGTGACCAATGACAGTAATTTCCTGCAGGTCGATGGATGATTTGAAGCGGATGTTGATGATGGTATCTTTTTGCAGATCGAATTTCCGTGCTTGTGTGGCATAACCGACATAAGAATATTGCAGGTCGATCTGTCCTTTAGGAAGAGTCAGGGAATAAAAGCCATATACATTGGCAACGGTTCCCTTTTTGGTGTTGATGTCATAGATGGATGCATTGATGAGTGTTTCTCCACTTTTTTCATCGGTAATATATCCGCTTATCGTGTAATATTGTGCATAAACTTGTGAAATTGATATGATGCCTATCAGAAAAATAAAAAATTTCTTCATTCGTAACTGTTGGTTTATAAGTAAGTTTTTAGGGTCAATTATCTGAAAACTATATCATCAATAACGTGATTTCCAACGTGATTGTTTAGAGACTGAACAATATTTTCCCGCGAAATAAACAAATCATGTCTCAATACAGAAGATGTGATGGTAACATATAGTATTCCGTTTTTGACATATAAATTGTTTGAATACTCCATGATGTTTTTACCCAAAACTTCCGGCCATGCATCCACAACTTTTTTCTCAAACAAAGGTTTGTCCAGCTTCTTTTGCTTGAGAAATTGTTCGATAACATCCCGGATACTTTCTGTATTTCTTCTCCTCATCTTTTGTTTCTCAACGTAATTTTAATATTTGTCCGATGTGTGGACCTTCTTCGTATGACAGGTTATTCAGTTTATAAAGACTTAGTAGCTGAATGCCATAGACTTGAGAAATACTATAGAAAGTTTCCCCGGATTCTACCACGTGAATGCGGTTGGAACAGGCTGCCCGTTTTTTCTTTTTCGATAAATAAACGACATTGCCTGTTTGCAAAGTTGCATCTTCTCCAACTTCATTGTAACGTCTCAATCTGCGTTCAGCTATTTTCAACTCTTTTGCTAAAGATGCATAGGTGTCATTCACTGTTGCAACTACAATTTTGATATGATTCGATTTATAAATTTCACGTTCGGGATGAGCAACAACCGGTACTTCGTTTGCCTGAGTTTCATCATGACATGCAAACAGTCCTTTTTGCGCAGTATCATACGCATGCAGGTTATATCTTTCAATGAGACTGATGAGTTTTTGTGCATAAGCCGGATCGGTAGCATAACCGGCAGCTTTCAATCCGTGCGCCCAGGCAACATAATCTGTTGGTTTCAACTGAAACAGCGATTTGTATCTTGGGCGATTGACTAGAAACAGAGAATGGTCTTCAAAAGACTCGAAGGCATGTTGATATTTGCGAAAACATTCATTTTTTTCATCATCATCATGATAAATCCGGTCATTTGTCCAGTCGTGGCACTTAATGCCAAAGTGGTTATTAGCTTCTGTTGCCAAACGTCCCCTACCTGCTGCGGATTCGAGAAGTCCCTGGGCTAGAATGATGCTGGCCGGAATACCATGTGTTTTTTGCTGCCGGATGGCAATTTCACGAAATTTTTCGATATAAGCTAAGTAGTTCGGGTCTAATGACTGGCCATAAGACACGACGCAAACCGAAAGGATAAAAAAAATGCTTAAAAGATACTTCACGGATTAATTAATTTTATTACTCCCGCAAAGTTAATCTTTTTAACAGAATTAGAAGTATCCGAAATGTGAAAATTTAAGATCTCTCACTTCGCTCTGAATCTCATTATTATTACCGGACAACAATAATTTAAAATGACATTTTACTCAAACATATTTCTGAATCTGGAAAAGAAATCTCTTGATGCCGAAGCATTTGGCTTCACGTTCTCCGATTTAGCCAGTTTTTCCAGCATAGATTTTTCTTCCTTGTTCAGATCTTCAGGAATATATACGCCAATGTTAACAAGCAGGTCGCCTGTTCCATAGCGGTTTACACTAGGTAACCCTTTGCCCCGTAAACGCAACACTTTACCAGGTTGTGTGCCCGGGGTGATATTCACTTTCACTTTACCATCTACAGTCGGCACTTCAACCGAACCTCCCAGAATGGCTGTCGGAACAGTAATCAGCAGGTTATAAATTAAATCGTTTTCGTCACGGATGAGGTCGGGATGCTTTTCTTCCTCAATTAAAATCAGCAAATCACCATTGACTCCACCACGACGGGCGGCATTTCCTTTCCCGCTCATCGAGAGTTGCATCCCTTCCATTACACCGGCCGGGATGTTGATGTTGATCACTTCATCTTCTCTGACGATGCCTTCTCCATTACAGAATGAGCATTTGTCACGGATAATTTTACCTTCTCCTTGACAGGTTGGACATTCAGACTGGGTTTGCATCTGTCCTAAAATTGTA
>JAQWCZ010000323.1 GCA_028705705.1 Paludibacter sp. | reverse complement strand
GCTGCCATTGCCCAGCGAACTATTCAATCCTCTGTATTTGATGCCAATAACGGGATGCCGCTTGAGATGGTTACCGTACGTTTATTGAAGGTTGCTGATTCAACGTTGGTTCAGGGAGCACAGACTAATAGCAACGGGTGGTTTAGTCTGCAACGTGTAAAACCCGGAAAATATGTACTGATCGTGAGTTCAGTTGGGTACAATGATTATCGGGATAATATTACGATGGAACGCAAAGATATCATCCTGAAAAATATTCAGTTGAAAGAAAATGTACAGGTACTCAAAGAGTTGGAAGTTAAGGGAACGGCAGCTCAATTAGTTGTAAAAGGAGATACGTTGGAATATAACGCGACTGCATTCAAAGTACAGGAAAATGCAGTTGTGGAGGAATTACTTAAAAAACTACCGGGAGTTGAAGTAACCAATGAAGGTAAAATTACGGTAAATGGTCAGGAAATTAACAAAATCAGGGTAGATGGGAAGAAGTTTTTTGACGGAGATATGGAGATGGCGACAAAAAATCTGCCGGCAGAAATGATTGAAAAGGTTCAGGTGCTGGAGCAAAAATCAGAAATGGCTCAGTTGACTGGTTTCGAGGATGATGAAACAGAACGAATCATCAATCTGACAACCAAATCAAACAGACGAAAAGGTGTATTTGGAAACATAGTTGGCGGTGCCGGACTTGATACAGAAACCAAGGTGCGTTATGATGGCAATGCCAATATCAATTTAATGGATGGAGAATCCCAGTCTTCGTTGGTTGTCGGAGCAAATAATGTAAATACAGCCCGTAGTCGTAGGGGGAGAGGCAGTTGGGGTGCGAATAACGGGATTACGGAGACACAGAATCTTGGTTTGAATAACAATACCATTGTGAATGAAAGATTTAAATTTGGCGGTGACGGCTCTTTCAATCACTCAAATAATTTCAGTGAAACCAATAGCACGAAAGAAAGTTATCTCAGAGAATCAGTGTTTAATGATTCTACCTACAATACTGCTGTAAATGATAATTATGAAGCGAACATCAGACTGGAAGGTGAATGGAAACCGGATAGCCTGACCACCATTATCATGCAGCCGAATATGAATTATAATACCGGAACTTCACAAAGTTATCGTGATTATGTTTACCTGCAGGATCAGGATACAACCAGTTCTGGTGATGCAAGGAATGCTGGTTCCAGTCAGTCGCTTTCGGGTGGACTTCGTTTAATCGTTAACCGTAAATTTTCATCAAAACCGGGTCGTTCGCTGACTGCCAATGTGAGTTCGGGATTCTCACAGAGTGAAAGCCGGTATTTTAATTTTTCGAATAAGAAGTCGGATACAACAACGGTAATCAATCAGTATACCCATAATACATCCAACAAATTTAATCTCGATGCCCGCATCTCTTTCGTGGAGCCGCTCTGGAATAATAAGAATGTGCTGGAAACAGTATTGGCTTTCAGTTCTACCAGGCAGAATAGCGTCAAGGATCAGTATGCCTCTGATAACCTGGCTGCATTTGACAACCGGAATCCGGATGACTATGACTCGTTTGTGGAAGATTACAGCAATAATTTCGAAAATACGTTTTATCGGGAGACGATGGAGTTGAATTATCGTTACACGGATAAAAATTATAATTTGATGCTGGGTATGAAAGCGGAACCTTCACAAACTTATAGCAGGACTTATTACCGGAATGGAGTTATAAGACCAGTTGATAATGAGGTAATTAATTTTGCTCCTAACGGGCGTTTTCAGTATAATTTAGGAAAAAAAGAATTTTTACGGGTCGATTATCGTGGGAATACACGACAACCTTCTGTCAACCAGATGCAACCGGTAAAAAATAATGAGGATTTGATGCGGGAAACAGTCGGTAATCCGGCTCTGAATCCATCCTTTTCAAATTATCTGAGGTTGATGTACAGCAATTTTAATGATCAATCTTTTTCTTCTTTCAGTACCTGGTTCTCGGGTAATATTGTCAAGGATGACCTGGTGACGAACCGTATTTACGATAGTTCGGGAAAACAATACACGCAAACTGTAAATTCTGATGAATTGCCGATGTCACTAAACGGTAACATCATGTTTAATACCCCAATTATTCAAAAACGGTTGCATTTCAATACCAGTACGAATATTGGTTATAATACCAGTTACGGTTATACCCGGAAAAATATGAATGGAAATATTGACAGTCTGATTGCTGTTGCAAATCTGCCTTTAGGTGATTTGAGCTTTACACGCAGATATAACTTTCAGGAGCAATTATCGTTGACTTTCACACACGACATGGTAGAACTTGGTGCTCGTGGGTTGTTTCGTTATTCAAATACCCTGAATAATCTCAACAACAAACTGACCGAGACATATGACTGGACTTTTACAGGGAATGCCGTGTTTCGGTTACCTTATGATGTGACACTGAACAGTGACATCAATTATTCTAACCGGTTGGGCTATTCTAATTTTGATCAGCAGGAAATAATATGGAATGTATCGATAGATAAGTCGATATGGAAGAACAAAGGAGTGCTGTCATTAAAATGGTATGACATTTTAAGACAGCAACTGAATATCCGTCAGAGTGTGGGAGATAATTCTGTGTCGTTCACCAAGTATAACACGCTGACTTCTTATGTCATGCTGAGTTTCAGTTATCGCATCAGACAATTCAATCGTGGTACCAGCGAATCAGATTTCAGATCGGGAAGAAACCGTGATTTCGGTCCAAGGATGCGTCCGGAAGGAGGAGGCGGTTTCCACTAACCACTATTCAGTTTCTTCTTCTTCTTCTCCTATATCAAAAGCAGAAAGCTGTCTGTTGAAGACTTCATCCAACGAAATCTGGAATGTTTCCGTGTGAGATATTCCTTTGATACCGGTCAT
>JAQWCZ010000322.1 GCA_028705705.1 Paludibacter sp. | reverse complement strand
CGAATAACCAATAATGATGGGTTGAATAACTAATTGCGGTATCGAGAGGGTTGCCGCGTCGTTCACTTTGTAAACTCCTCGCAATGACAGACTGGTGACAGTAGACCGTAGACAATAAAAAATATGAAACACAATTTTGATGAAATAATCGACCGTACGAACACCAATGCGGTAAAATTAGAACGATGTAAAACCCTCTTTGGAACTGAGGATGTGTTGCCTTTGTGGGTGGCGGATATGGATTTCCGTACGCCTGATTTTGTGTTGGATGCTATACAAAAACGCTTGGAGCACCCTATATTAGGCTATACCATGCCACCCCGTAACTTTTTCAGTTTATTCACTGAATGGCTGAGAACGCATCACGAATGGGAACCAGAGAGAGAGCAGGTTGGTTTTGTCCCCGGTATAGTTCCAGCGCTGGCATTTGCGGTGCAATGTTATACAGAGCCCGGTGACGAGATTATTGTACAACCGCCGGTTTATTATCCTTTTTTCAACGTAGTAAAAAACAACAACCGGACATTAGTGTATAATCAGCTTGTTGAAGAAGAAGGGAAATATGAAATGGATTTTGATGATTTGGAGCAAAAAATAACATCCAAAACCAAGATGTTTATTTTATGCAATCCACATAACCCGGGCGGACGGGTGTGGTCGCAGAAAACACTTCGTAAATTAGATAATATTTGTGCAAAGCATAATATTTTAGTGGTTTCTGATGAAATACATGCAGATATGGCTTTATCGGGACATAAACATCTTCCTTTTGCTACTGTATCAAAAAGTGCTGCTTCCAATTCTGTTACTTTAATGGCTCCCAGCAAGGTGTTTAATATGCCGGGTGTTGTTTCTTCATTTTATATCATTCCCAATCCGAAATTATACCGAAAATATGCTGAATTTTTGGAAGCTTCGGAAATGAACTCCGGGAATATTTTTGCCTATCAGGCAACGGTGGCATGTTATGCCAAAGGTGAAAATTGGCGGGTTGCGATGTTAAAGTATGTAGAGGAAAATATTGATTATGTGATGGAATATCTCAGGGAATTCATTCCCCAAATCAAACCCATGCGTCCTGAAGCTTCGTTCCTGATGTGGCTCGATTGCCGAGATTTAGGTATGGAAACCGATGAACTGCATCGTTTCTTTGTTCAAAAAGCTGGATTGGGTTTGAATAAGGGAACCATTTTCGGACCAGGTGGTGAATATTACCTACGTATAAACGTGGCTTGTCCGCGTAAAGTAATTCAACAGGCCATGATGCAACTCAAAAAAGCCATATCTTTTAAATAAGATGGAATAAACAATGGAAGTGAAAATTGAAAAATCGTGGAAAGAGGCGCTGCAAGCGGAATTTGACAAGCCTTATTTTGCAGCACTGGTTGATTTTGTCAAACGGGAATATGCAACCAAAAAGATTTTTCCTCCGGCTCCTTTGATTTTTAATGCTTTCGATCAATGTCCGCTGGATGAAGTAAAGGTGGTCATGCTGGGACAAGACCCCTATCATGGTCCGGGTCAGGCGCATGGTTTGTGCTTTTCGGTCAACGATGGGGTCGATTTTCCACCCTCTCTGGTCAATATCTTCAAAGAAATTGAGCGTGACTTACATATTCCGGTACCATCAACCGGTAATTTGTTACGCTGGGCAAAGCAAGGAGTTCTGCTCCTGAATGCGACTTTAACAGTAGAGGCTCACAAAGCCGGTTCGCATCAGGGAAAAGGATGGGAAACCTTTACAGATGCGGTAATCAGGGTGCTTTCAGAAAAAAGAGAGAATTTGGTTTTTATGCTCTGGGGGTCTTATGCGCAACAGAAAGGAGTACTCATCAATCATTCGAAGCATTTGGTTTTACGTTCGGTTCACCCTTCTCCCTTATCGGCCTATAGAGGATTTATAGGGTGTGGGCATTTTTCTGAGGCTAACGAGTTTTTAATTTCAAAAGAAAAAACACCAATTCAATGGTAATATAACAATAGACCTGTCAGGTTTTTAAAACCTGACAGGTCTGAAAATTCAAAAATAACATGGCATTACAGGAATCATTAGAACAAGAAGGCAATATCCTTTTCAGATACAGGAGTTTTTTGCCACTCATCATTATTTTAGCGGGAATCATCGTGTTTTTCTACGACAACATCACCCAACAACAGGTGGTTTCGAATGATACAACTTATACGCTGATTGAGATTATCTCGCTGGTGGTTAGTTTTACGGGTTTAATGATCCGGATTATTGCGGTGGGACATACACCTGCCAACACTTCAGGCAGAAATACAAAAGCACAGTTAGCTGATGAAATAAACAGAACAGGCATTTATTCTACAGTAAGACATCCACTTTATTTAGGAAATTTCTTTATGTGGGCTGGTGCTGTTATCCTGATTGCCAATGTTTGGTTTTTTATTGTTTTTGTTTTGGTATACTGGATTTATTACGAAAGAATCATGTATGCCGAAGAGCAATTCCTCCGGCGGAAGTTCGGTCAGCCATATGTTGACTGGGCCGCTAAAACACTACCCTTTATTCCATCTGGTAAATATCGAGTGAAATCAAAATATCCTTTCAGTATAAAAAAAATACTGAAAAAGGAAAAGAATGGTATATTTGCTATTTTTATTCTACTGTTTATTTTTCACAACATTCGGAATTCGTTTATCAAGGGAGAAGTAAATATTGCAAATGACTGGGTATTGTGGTGTACGGTGGCATCAGCTGTTATTTATTTTGTGTTGAAATTAATTAAGAAATATACAAAGCTACTGAATGAATCTGGTAGATAAAAAATAATGATATGAAAGTACAAAAAGTAAAGTATTATGCCTGTTTAGATCAGGTAACAAGTCAGGAAGTTACCTCTTATTTAAGTAAATTAGATGGTTTTGAAGA
>JAQWCZ010000321.1 GCA_028705705.1 Paludibacter sp. | reverse complement strand
GTATAAGTACCCACTTCCAGAATACGTTCCGGTTGAATCATCTTGCTCAACATTGATAACACACGACCTTGTAGATGACCCGACAACATCCTCGGATTGATCATCTTCAGGTGCGTTTTCCGGTTGATCTTTGCTAAATAATCCGGCTCAGCATCGCCATGTGCGAGTATATAATCTTCCAGTTCCATGATGGTTCAATCAATATGCTAATAATACTTCAGGGTTGAAAGCTTACTTTCATCAAACACCTGACAGGCAATATCCTGTAACTGCTCGCTGCTCACTGCCATAATGTGCTCGCGAATAATTTCCATTTTATCCACTTTCCCATAACGCAACAGGCTCTTTCCGAGTCCGATCGCATGATTCTCTTTCTGTTCCATCGAAATGGCCATCTGACCCAGTAATTGCAACTTATATTTCTTTAGTTGACTTTCCGATATCTTGTCTTCCCTCAACTTCCGGAGTTCCTGTCGGACCAGTCGCTCACATTTCCTGAAATTATCCGCATCACAACCGAAATAAACTGTCCACATCCCGGTATCGGTCATCGGCTGATAAACAGAGTCAACATTATACACAAGTCCGTTCTTTTCCCGCAACGATAAATTCAACAGGCTATTCATCCCCGGACCACCCAGTATGTTATTCAGCAGGTACATACCGATGCGATCGGCATGATGCATATCAAAACAACGGTTGCCCAGCATGTAATGTACTTGAAAAGTCTCTTTTTTGTATGATCGATGCTCCGGTTTGTACGTTCCAGGACTTACCCGGTTGTGCACACTATCCCGATTACTGCCATTGACCAGAAATTTCTCCGCCCAGCGAAGCAATTTGGCTTCCTTGATGTTTCCCAGCACGAAAAACACCATTTCACCGGGCTGGTAAAATTGATTCACGAAACGTTTTGTATCGCCCGACTGATATTGCTCCAGCAATTCCGCTTTTCCCAGTATGTTATGTCCAATCGGGTAATCAAAAAGTATTTCTTCAAAATCATCATAAATCAACTCCGAGGGACTGTCATTATACGACTGAATTTCATCAATGATGATGATTCTTTCTTTCTCAATTTCTTTTTGCGGAAATGTTGAATGAAAAACAATGTCGCCAATCAAATCCATGGCTTTGTCGAGATGCTCATTTAACACAGCAGCATAAACTACCGTTTCTTCTTTCGAAGTATAAGCATTTAATTCCCCCCCTACATTCTCCAACCGGTTGATGATGTGACCTGAGCGTCTCTTCCCGGTGCCCTTGAACAACAGATGCTCCACAAAATGCGCCATCCCCTGCTCTGTCTCCGTTTCGTCCCTCGAACCCGCGTTAATCACCATCCCGCAATAGGTCACCGCCATAGTGTCGGGCTTGTGTATCAACCTCAATCCGTTCGATAAAGTATATATCTGATATTCCATCAATTATTCAATCCTCATTTTTCAAAACAGATGCAAAAATACAAAATTATAACCAAACAATCACACTCCGGCAAATGGTTGCCTGAAACCACATCCATTTTTCCATTCGCTGCATCCGTAGGCGGTATTTCCTTTGATGATTTGCCCTTTGCGGCATAGCGGACAAACCGTACCAATAATTTCATCACCTGAAAAAGATGCTACAACTGATGCCTGCATCAACTGCTCTTGTGTTCGGTTATCTGTCTTCACGTTTTTGACGATTCGCACCACCATTTCTTTCAATTCTTCAAGAAACTGTCCTGCTTCAAAAGCGCCTTTTTCTATTTCACGTAGCTTTTTTTCCCAAATACCAGTCAACTCAGCCGATTTTAATAAATCTTCCTGAATAATCTGGATCAACTCGATGCCGGTAGCAGTGGGAATCAAATTTTTCTTTTCCTTGCGGATATACGCTCTTTTGAACAAAGTTTCGATAATAGCCGCACGGGTCGAGGGACGACCAATGCCATTTTCCTTCATGGCATCTCTTAGCTCTTCATTATCAACTAACTTCCCCGCAGTTTCCATGGCACGCAGTAAAGTAGCTTCGGTATAAGGACGTGGTGGCGAAGTCCATTTTTCATTCAAACCAGGCGTATGCGGTCCTCTCTCCCCTTTCTCAAACAAAGGCAGGATGCCGGATTCTTCGGTGCTTTCCTGTTCGTCTGTATTTTCCTTGTTATTAACAGCATCCTTATTTGGCTCTTCAAAAACCACCCGCCAACCGGGTTCTAAAATTTGCTTACCCGTGACTTTAAATTCCAGTTCGGCTGCTTCACCCAGCACAGTCGTGGTAGAAATCTTACATTCCGGATAGAAATTGGCAATAAAGCGCTTGGCAACGAGGTCGAAGACCTTTCGTTCATCAGCCGTGAGGTTCACCGGATGTATGCCTGTCGGGATGATGGCATGGTGATCGGTCACCTTTTTATTATCGAATACCTTTTTTGTCTTGGGTAATTTGCCGGTTAGCAGAATTTCAGTTAGCGTAGCATAATCTTTTAGTCCTTTCAGGATCCCCGGAATCTTAGGATAGATATCCTCGCTCAGGTAAGTCGTATCCACACGCGGATAGGTAGTGATTTTTTTCTCGTAGAGCGATTGAATAAGTTTCAGCGTTTCGTCGGCGGAGAAAGCAAATTTCTTATTGCATTCAACCTGTAAAGATGTTAAGTCGAACAGACGTGGAGCTGATTCATTGCCTTTTTTAATAGCAATATCAATAATCTGAAAATCTGACTCTTGTATCTTTTGAAGCAAGTCCTTTCCTTCCTCTTCCGAAGCAAATTTACCTTTTGAGCAGGAAAAAACCGTATCGCGGTACACCGTTTTGAGTTCGAAGTATTTTTCCGGTTTGAAGTTTTCAATTTCGAGGTGACGGTTCACAATCAGAGCTAAAGTAGGTGTTTGCACTCGACCAATTGATAACAC
>JAQWCZ010000320.1 GCA_028705705.1 Paludibacter sp. | reverse complement strand
TGACGGCATAGTTCTGCTGCGGTGCGTTGCTGTTCAACACGGCTGAAATCCAGTCGGTATTGCCGAACAGGTTCGGAGCAGTACCGTTTAATACATGGTTGAAATGATAATCCTGCCAGGCAACCCCGGTTCCCACATTGTTGCGAGCTTCGTTGTCGAGTGTCATGAATTCGATGGCATCAGCCATTTGCGGCAGACGAGTCGGCGTTTGCGTACCGTAATAAGCATTCACCGAAATAGTCGGCGCCTGGTCTTTGGTGTTTAACCTTTTGGTCGTAACCAAAATAACCCCGTTGGCAGCTCTTGCTCCGTATATGGAGGCAGAAGCGGCATCCTTTAGTACGGATACGCTTTGAATGTCTTCGGGGTTTAAGGTACTCATGTCGCCTTCAACGCCATCGACCAGCACCAGAGGATTGGAGTTTCCGATGGTTCCCAACCCGCGGATGCGGATGCTGGTGTTGTTGGTTCCCGGCTGACCCGAGGTGTTGACAACCGTAACCCCGGATAATAAACCCTGCAATCCGCCCGATACACTGGATACCGGCCTCGAGTTTAAATCGTCGGCCGTAATCATGGACACGGAACCGGTCAGGTTGACTTTCTTCTGGGTTCCATAACCAACAACTACTACTTCGTCGAGCAGTTTTGTGTCTTCTTTTAATCTGACATTGATAACGGATTTATCACCAATATTGACTGATTCGTTCAGATACCCGATGTAACTAATCAGGATTGTCCCGTTTACGGGAGCTTCTATCTCGAACTTACCGTCGAAATCGGTAATGGTACCCGTGGAAGTTCCTTTTACCTGGATATTTGCCCCGATAATGGCTTCCCCTTTTTCATCGGTGATATTCCCCGTAATTCTTTTTTGCTGGGAAGCCTGGTTGCTGCGTGTTTCTGCAATCCGGGTAATCACGATGGAATTCCCGGATGCAATACTGTACTGCAATCCTTTAGCCGGCAGTATGGCTTGCAGAACATCTTCCACCTTTTCAGCGTCCATCTTCAGGCTGATATCCCGGCTTTGGTCCAGGATGCTGTTGCGGTAAGAGAACTTATAGGCCGATTGTTGCTCGATGAGACTGAAAACCTGCTCCAGACCGGCATTTTTCACGTCAATTGAAATCGTTTTACCCTGTGCTGAAACTATGTCTGTAAAACAATACAGCAGCAATGTAAGTAAAATGATGATTCCTTTATTTTTGTTTATCATATTTGTATATTGATTTAAATGATTTTCTTCCCTGTGTATCCCGATCCGTTTCGGCAATTTCTAATTCAGTTGTTTTTTCCTGTTTACACTGAAATTATCTATTGCTACCTGTTTGCCGTTTATCCGGTAATCAAACTTATAATGCATTTTCAGTATCTCGAGTGTTTCCTGCAAGTTATCGGTCGAGAATGTTCCTGTAAATAAATCGTTTTCAGGTAAATTATTTTGTGTTAACTGAATACTTACCCCGTAACTGCGTTCGATGGCCCTGATGACCTGCCGGATAGGGGTAGCATGGAACACGAGTTCTCCTTTGAGCCAGGGGGCTGCTGTTGCCGGATTGTCCTTAAAGACCTTGATACTTCCGGTACGTTTGTCGAGTACGGCGCGCTGGTTGGCAAACAACAACACCTCCTGTTGCGTATTACCTGCTTTC
Organism: Paludibacter sp.; assembly: GCA_028705705.1. Taxonomy (GTDB): domain Bacteria; phylum Bacteroidota; class Bacteroidia; order Bacteroidales; family Paludibacteraceae; genus Paludibacter. The sequence continues at coordinate 1,247 of JAQWCZ010000320.1, read as the reverse complement.
AATGCGACTTTTCCTTCAATCAGGTTGATTTCGGTCGTCAATTCCTCATCCCTTGCCTGTAAGTTGAAAACCGTACCCAGCACTTTTACATCCATCGAATTTGTTTTGATGATAAATGGCACCTTTTCATTTTTCACAACTTCAAAATAGGCTTCACCACTCATGGAAATTTCCCTGAACTTACGGTTGAAGTCATTCACGTTATAGCTCAGCTTGGTTTCCGAATTCAGATTTACTTTGGTGCCGTCGGGCAACACAATGCTGACACGTTCGCCCGAACCAACCGATACAATCATATCGCTGGCAGCAGGAGCAGGGATTCTTTCCGCCATAAAATACATGAAAGCAGCAAGTAAGGGCACTGCTATAATCGCGGCAACCCGGGAAACTTTACGAAGTATCATGGTTCTCGACCATTTCCGGCTTGCATTGGCCTCATCGATACGAAGCTTCATCTCCTGTAAAATGTCCGAATTCACCTTTTTGCCGGTTTCATTCTTCCATAATTCCAGCAGATACGAGTCCAATTCATCATCCGAAGCCATGTTGATGTGCTTTTTCAAATCCGAAACCTCTTCTGTTGAAAGCCGGTTTTGTGCAAATTTTTGAAATAATTCAGTCATGTTGTTCGTTTTCATGCTTTGCTATATTAAGTTATACACAAGGATTGTCAAATTGTACCGAAGATTTGATATGTTATAAAACATATTTTTATGGTTAACCAGTGGTGTTAATAATGATTTATCATTTAACCACATGAGTCACATGAGAAAACATAAGCAGAAACATACAATGCGTGAATGGTTTATCTAATAGATTTATAAAAAGAAAATCGTGAAAAACACCGTATTTTCAGCCAGTTTCTTCCGAAGGGTTTTCAGCGCTAAGGATAGTTGATTCCTGACGGTTTGTTCGCTCAGGTTGAGATGTTTGGCGACTTCAGTATGGCTAAGTCCCAGTTCCTTGCTAAGTTCAAATACGTTCTTTTGTGTCTCCGGAAGCGTTTCTTTTGCCTGTTCAAGCTTCTTTCTGAATTCATCCATTTCCATTTCTTCCGTGGTGTTTTCTACTGAAAGATGATGTTCATTCATGAATTCCATGTAATCCACAAATACCGGCATGTTGATAAGCGTACGCATTTTATTGAGGATGGCATTTTTGGCAATGGTGAACAGGTAAGACTGAAATGAATCCTCGGGTAAAACATTTTCCCGGTTCAACCAGATGCGGACAAAGGTGTCCTGCAC
>JAQWCZ010000041.1 GCA_028705705.1 Paludibacter sp. | reverse complement strand
ATATCGTTATCATTATGGAACTGATGTAAAACTAAATACCGGAGATACAGTTGTATCTTCGTTCGCCGGTAAAATTCGCATCATTGACTACGATAGAAGAGGATATGGTCATTATGTCGTTATCAGACATGATAATGGATTAGAAACAGTCTATGCTCATCTTTCTGAAATACTGGTTACACTTGATCAATTGGTTACAGCCGGAGAACCTATTGCTTTGGGTGGGAGTACAGGCCGTTCAACGGGACCACACCTACACTATGAAATCCGTTTTCTTGGAAACGCCATGAATCCGGCTAAAATAATTGATTTTGCTTGTGGATCCCCTTTTGAAAACGAATATCTGATCACGAAAAAACATTCTTTCTACTACCAGAAAGAAGTACAGGCAATGGCGGCTGCAAAATATTATAAAATCAGAAATGGCGATAACCTCGGTAGAATTGCAGCACGTAACGGTACAAGTGTAAGATCGCTCTGTCGGCTAAATGGAATATCTCCAAAAAAAATCTTAAGGATTGGTCAGACCATTCGCATTAGATAATTTATCACGGAAAACAAATCACCCCACTTATTTGTTTGGATTCGTAGAATAAAATATTACAACCATGTTTTCCAAAAAAAATTTAGAAGACCATATTCTGATTATCTTCGGATCGAATGGGGATTTGTCGAGACGTAAGTTACTACCTGCCATCTTTCAACTTTATTTAGATAATTTATTACCAAATAATTTCATTGTTATCGGGACAGGGAGTAAAGAAAAAGAAGAGGAAGTCAATCGTGCTGATGTGAGGTCAGCACTCATGGAATTTGCTCCTGCCGGTATAAAAAATGCACCCGACAAACTCGAAAGCTTTCTGAACCTTGTTTTTTACAAAAAAGTTCACAACCAGACTGAACAAGATTTTGAAGGACTGAAGGATTACATCCAAAAACAAGCAGATAAATTAGGGGTAAAACAAAACATTATTTATTATTTCTCTATCCCACCTTTTTTATATGAAGTGGTTGCCGCAAATCTTGTAAAGTACAGACTGAACCAAGAAGAAAACGGATGGAAACGCATCATCGTAGAGAAACCTTTTGGTTACAGCTATGCAACTGCTATTGATTTGGATAAAAAACTTCACGAAGGATTTCACGAAGATCAAATCTATCGCATTGATCATTACCTCGGAAAGGAAACAGTTCAAAACATCATGGTCACCCGCTTTTATAACGGTTTTTTCGAGCCAATATGGAACCGAAAATACATCGACAGGGTTGAAATTACAGCCTCCGAGAAAATTGGTGTTGGAGATCGGGGTGGTTATTACGATGGATCGGGAGCTTTACGTGATATGGTACAAAACCATCTGCTGCAAGTCCTTGCCGTTGTTGCCATGGAACCTCCGGTTATTTTCGACTCGGATTCTATCCGGAATGAAACCGTGAAAGTGCTACAGGCTTTGCGTCCCATTAAAGCTGCAGACATACCAAATCAAGTTGTTCGTGGACAATACATTGCAACACAAGTTGAGAATAAAATGAATCCGGGTTACCGCCAGGAGCAGGGTGTAAATCCAAATTCAAAAACTGAAACTTTTGTTGCCATCAAAACTTATATCGACAACTGGAGATGGGGTGATGTGCCTTTCTACATCCGGACAGGCAAACATCTTCCTGCACGGGTGACAGAAGTGGTTATTCACTTGAAACACGCACCTCATCAGCTTTTCAAACAATTGTGTCTGACACATCCCAATAATATGATTATCCTGCGGATACATCCGGATGCAGGTATTGCTATTGATTTCGGTATGAAAATTCCGGGGGCAGGTTATAAAGTTCATAATGTCAATATGGCCTTCAAATATGCCGACCTGGCTGAAACTAAAATTCCGGAAGCTTATGAAAGGTTGCTGCTCGATTGTATGGTTGGAGATTCAACTTTATATGCCCGTGCAGATGCTGTTAAAACAAGCTGGAAATTTATCGATCCAATTATACAGGCTTGGCAGGATAATCCGGAAATTCCACTTTACTTCTATGAATGTAACACCTGGGGGCCCAAAGAATCAAACAGTCTGTTTGATGATAAATATACAAAATGGAGAGAGCCCGAGGAGTAAATAGTTCCTCATGTGGTTAAATACTTTATTAACATAAACTACAATAAAACTGAAAAGATTTTCATGAAACCCGAAACATCTGTCTTTGAAAACAGTCGACTGGCAGCACAAGCTGTAGCATCTCGCATCCTGGAACAAGCCATCGCGAAACAAAAACAATCTCAAATACTTAATCTCGCCGTTTCCGGAGGCTCAACACCAAAACAATTATTCGCTTTATTAGCTGAAGATAATTTTCGCACCCAGATCCCCTGGGAAATAGTACGTTTTTTTTGGGTGGATGAAAGATGTGTGGAACCGGCTCATCCTGAAAGTAATTTCGGTATGACTTACGATGCTTTACTCCAATTTGCTTTTGTTCCGGCTCAAAACATCTTCAGGATGAAAGGTGAAGATATTCCTGCCAATGAAGCCGTCAGGTATGCAAATCTGCTTCACAGAGAATTACCGGCAAGAAACGGATTTCCTGTATTCGATATTATTTTATTGGGTATTGGTGATGATGGTCATACTGCTTCCATATTTCCAAATAACATGGAGCTGCTCAACTCGGAAAAATTTGTGGATGTAGCCACACATCCTATAAGTGGTCAAAAAAGAATAACCCTGACCGGCAAAACGATTAACAATGCCGATCAAGTTATTTTCCTGGTTACCGGAATAAATAAATCCGGTATCGTTCGCGAAATTATCACAGAAACTATGGATGCAAAGAAATATCCGGCTGCTCATGCCGGCAACTACCTCGGTATTGCAGAATTCGTTATGGATGCTGCAGCAGCAGGAAAAATCTAATTTTTTACAATCCCCATGGTATCAGAAGCAATCATGTATTCTTCATCGGTAGGAATAACAACGACTTTTACTGTAGAATCAGGTGTGCTCAACAGAACTTCTTTCCCTTTTGAATCTGCATTCAACTTTTCATCAATTTTTAAACCTAAGTAACTAAAACTTTTACATACTTTTTCGCGAGTTCCGGTTTGGTTCTCTCCTACTCCACCGGTAAATACAAGTACATCAGCTCCATTGAGCGCTGCAAAATAAGAACCAATGTATTTTATCATCCTGTATTCGTAAATATTCAAGGCTAATTTGGCTCTTTCATTCCCTTCTGAAATAGCTTTTTCGATGTCACGCATATCGGATGAAATACCGGAAACTCCCAAAACACCACTGTGTTTGTTAAATAAAGTAGAAACAGAAGCTGAGTTAATCATTTCTTTTTCCATCAAAAATGTTACTACTCCAAGGTCAACATCTCCGGAGCGGGTTCCCATCATCAATCCCTCAATTGGTGTGAAGCCCATGGAAGTGTCAATTGATTTTCCATTCTTTACTGCTGTGATGGAAGCTCCATTGCCAATGTGCGCAGTGATAACTTTGGTCTTGTCATAATCTAATCCCAGGAATTCACAGGCACGACGAGAAACATAACGATGGCTGGTTCCGTGGAATCCATAGCGACGAATACCATATTTCTGATACAATGCATACGGAATACCATACATATAAGCATAATCAGGCATAGTCTGATGAAATGCTGTATCGAAAACCGCTACCTGAGGAACATCCGGAAGCAGTTCATTGATGGCGCGAATACCTGCTAAGTTAGGTGGATTATGCAAAGGTGCAATCTCAATACATTCTTCAATTTTTTTAATAACTTCATCGTTAATAAGTACACTGGAGTTGAATTTTTCTCCTCCATGTACAACACGATGTCCCACAGCGTTTATTTCTTCTATTGATTTTATAGCTCCGTGTTTTTTGCTGGTCAACACACCCAAAATATATTCTACTGCGACCTGATGCTCCAATATTTCACCTTCCAGCATTACTTTTTGACCATCTTTACGTTTGTGTTTTAAAAAAGAGCCTTTCATACCCAGTTTTTCAACACCTCCTGAGCCCAATTCTTCATTGGTTGTCATATCAAGTAACTTGTATTTTACCGATGAACTTCCGCAATTTAACACTAATATCTTCATAACTTTTTCCTCCATTATTTTACAAGATTACCCGATTCGTCATATACATAAAAACCTTTACCGGTGCTAACTCCATAATTCCTGGCACGTACCATTCTCAATAAAATCGGAGAAGGTTTATACTTGATATTTCCATATTCATCATACAGATTGTTGAGCAACTTTACAATTTTCTCTATCCCCATATTATCAGCAGTACGGAAAACTCCGAGGTTATGTCCAAATCCAACCATCAGTACCTTATCAATATCTTCAATCGTCGAAATTCCTTCCATTAAGATCTGACAAGCTTCATTTAATTGCGTTAAAAATAAACGAATACTGACTAATCCGGCTGATTCCATCACAGAGACATACTGATGGTTTATCATACGGGCAAACTTGCTTACTTTGTCAAAGGTTTCCTGAGAAGTGTACAGACCAGATACAATTTCGAGGATTTGTGAACCAGGAGTATTAATCATAAAATGCATACCTATGCATCTTTCCTTATATTTCAATTCTGACGCTAATTCTGTTACCACAACAGTCGTAACATTAGATGCAATGATTGCATCAGGTTCCAGAACGTGTTCCAATTGCTGAAATACTTTTTTTCTTTCATTGACCTGTCGTTCTCCTGTTTGATTGTCATATCGAATGGCTTCGATTACAAAATCACAATTTTGAAAATCTATATATGAAGTCGTTCCCTGAACTCTTGAAAGAATGGCTTTTTTTTCATTTTCAGTCAGACCCCAGTTGGTAATTTTTTGATCTAACTTTGCTTCTATTCTACTGAACGCATTCGCAATTTTTTCCTTATTCGGTTCTAAAAATACAACCTCCATTCCGTTTATTGCAGCGGTTGTCGCTATTTCACTCCCTTCAATTCCACATCCGACAACGCCAATACGAGAGAAAAGCGTTCTGTTTCTGTTCCGCTTGCTCAATCCGTAGCGTTCGATAGGTTCTGTTATTGTTTTTGCCATGTCATTTATCTGTTAAAAATTTCTTTCAATAAAATATTGTTTGCTGAATTATCAACCAAAATTTGCCATTTATAAGTTCATCGCCTGATTGGCTGTAATAGCAATCATGTTTACAATATCATCCACAGAACAACCTCTTGATAAATCATTTATAGGAGCTGCCATCCCCTGTAAAATTGGTCCAACTGCTTGAGTGCCTGACAAACGTTCCACTAATTTATAACCTATGTTACCCGATTGTAAATCCGGGAATACCAGTACATTTGCTTGACCGGCAATGCTGCTATTGGGAGCTTTACTTTTTCCTATCATAGGAACCAAGGCAGCATCCGCCTGCATTTCACCATCAATTTGCAAGTCAGGATTCATTGATTTAGCAATATTGGTCGCTTCAACTACCTTATCCACAAGTTCGTGTTTCGCGCTTCCTTTTGTTGAAAAACTCAACATGGCCACCTTTGGCTCAATCCCGGCTATTGCTCGGGTTGTTTTAGCCGAAGAAACAGCAATCTCAGCCAGTTCTTTTGCAGAAGGATTTGGATTCACAGCACAATCCGCAAAAACTACCAACCCATTTTCTCCATATTCAGGCTTGGGGGTAAACATCAAAAAAGCACCAGAAACAACCGAAATTCCCGATAATGTTTTGACTATCTGGAAAGCGGGACGTAATACATCACCCGTCGTGTTTTGCGCTCCGGCAAGTTCTCCATCTGCATCTCCGTTTTTTATCATCAAACAAGCCAGATATAATGGATTTCTCGCAAGCTTTTCTGCTTCTTCAATAGTCATTCCTTTATTCTTTCGAACTTCGTATAACAAACTGGTATATTTTACCATATTTACATCCAATTCCGGATCAATTATAGTAGCATCTGTAATGTAATGTAATTTTTCCCTGATGGCAAGCGATAATATTTCTTTTTCATTACCTATCAGAATGATTTTTGCTACTTTATTTTTTAAAATAATATCAGCAGCTTTTAAGGTTCGGATTTCAGTACCCTCAGGTAAAACAATCCTTTGTGGATTGGCCTTGGCACGTTGCATGATTTGGTTTAATAAATTCATTTTGTGGATAATAATTTTTCTGTTGAAACACGTTTATTTTTGAAACTTTTTTATCGAAAAAACACCACAAAAATACAAAAAAAACTACAATTTGCAATGTAGAGATTACAAAATGTACTAAATAATTGTTCTATTGGCAAATAACACCATAAAAATATCAAAATTTCTTAAAACTTCAAACGAATTAACAACTTAATTTCAGTTTTTTTATTACCCGATATTGTTTCAAGTCCACTCCCTATGAATTCCCGATCATCGGCGTACATCTGTTGAGAAAACTTCAACCAACAACTTAATCCTGGAGTGATTTCATAACGTGTATTTATATAATACCTGTTACCCAATCCAAAATGTGCCGGTACAGAAAAAGCATATAAAATATCTTTTTCGTATTTGTAAACACGGTTCTCATAATCTGCTGCATCATAAAACAAATAACAAAAATCCAGACCCAGAGGTATGCTTTTAAAATTTACTTTCATTTCCTGACTTGCCAATATGCCATAGGTACACGCTTCCATACTTTTATCCGCAAAATTAAAATCTATTTGTTGTTTAAATTCAAATATTCCTGTTTTATAAACAGACTGAAGACGAATTGAAGCTTTGCTGAATTGTGCTACTTCGGGTGTTATTTGGGAAAATCCGGATCGGTTCTCTAATTTCTTTTTATATTTCGTACGACAAGTTATAGTTAAGTTTCTGGAGGGAGTGTAAAAAAACTGTAATAAATAATCAATACCTTGCGAAGGAAAATCAACGCCATAACGTAACCAGGGAAAACGATAACTGTCTGCATAAAAAGCTATTTTCCAGTTTTTCACAAGTAGTACCTCTGCTCCAAAATAAACACCCTGCTCATTACAGGTTCTTGTTCCTTCGGAAAATGCAGAAGCAAAAAGTGCATCATATTCAGGAGCATAGTAACGATATAATAATGCTAAATTAACACGTGAAACAGGAGAAAAGCTAATACCACAAATAATTGCCGGATATTTCATTTCTGAGAATGCTGTTTCTCCAAAAAAATTAAATTTTTGTAGCCGGAAACGATAATGAAATCCTGAAAACCATTGTCCGTTTCCCTTAAAATAAAAAAGATTATAAGGATACGTTGGGGGAATTAATTTTTTATCCTGTTTCATCATCATACCACTAATTCCAAGTTGAAACCACGAGCCGTTATAGGACCAGTTAATTCCACTGATCAATTGTTTTACCCTGTTTTTCTTCTCCATCTCAGCCATTGTCCTGTGATATCCGGTTTTATAAAAACCGGTTAAAACATCCTCCTGTAGATTGCCATCAAGTTTCCTTCCTGAATAAAAGACATGTACATTCATGTGCAAAAATTGCATTGTAAGAGCTATTCCTCTCAAATAATTAAATTCATTTGTTGAGCCATAACGTTTAAAGCCTGGATTCAAATCACAGACTTTGGTTGTTAGCGCAGATTTTCCGGTTCTAAACGCTTGCCGAATAACAAGTCCTTGTCCAAAACCAGCCTGATAATCTCCTATTATCAAATTTTGAATAAATCCCAGATTCTTTAGTTGAACAGAAGCAGAATAGAAGTCATAACCTTTATTTCGTTTACCATAGAATTGTTCACCTGCATCTTTTTCTGCAGTAACATTAAGGTATAATCTGTCTTTGTAATGATATCTGTATTTCAAGTGATTGTATAAGCTGTTACCCTGATATCCGTTACTATCTAACTCATGAATGCGATAACCATCTTTCAGTTCCGGAACGAAATCAAAGCGTGATATTAACTCACTTTTACCAAATCTGATAACCTGCTTCAAATTTATTTTTTCGTATTTATCTTTCGATTCAGAAAGTGTCACAAAGGGCAACATTCTCCTGATATCGGTCATATCAAGTCCCTCCACCAGTATCAATTCGTAAATTGAAAAGAATTGTTCTACTTTGTATCGGTAATACAGAATATTTTCAATTTGAATATCCGAAAGAAAAAACATTTTACTAAGATCTTCTCTTTCTACCTGATTTAAATCTAAAGGATGCTGATTTAAATAAATTAATTCTTCAAAGTAAACCGTGAAATCCATTTCTGATTCTGTTTCTTCCGTATATTGTTCATACACGTCTGTAAGAAACTGTTCAATTTCAAAATTGGGTAAATCAAACCCTGCTTTAGAAATCAGAGAACAACAAAATAAAAACAATTGGATAAATAGGAATCTTTTCATAAAATCAAGGTTAAAATCCTTTGAAATCATTGTAATTTAACGATTTATACAATACTGTATTTGAGCGATTGTATTTAATCCCAACAAAGGATGCAACTCTGTTAGCAAATCAAACGTAAAAGGGGATAGTTTAAATCCAAAACCCATGCAGGGAACCAGGAATTCATGAACATAAGCACCAAGTTGAAAGCGGGTTTGATTCGTCATATAATAATCGAAAGCGCTTGCGAACCTGTAATTACTGCGTATTTCCTTGTCTGCCTGAAAACGCCAGCAGAATTCAGGTGAAAAATCGTAGGCACAACCTAAACTAAATACTGCCGGCAAATATTTTGTTTGTGTCTCCCCTTTTATATGCGAACCAAAAGGATTGGAAACATGAAAACCTAACCTGAAACTATTTTCAATTGGAATGATCAACCCGATTTGAGGATAAATGATCGCATAATAAGCATTGGATGGTGCAAAATACACCGTATGATAATTAAACTGGACGCCCAAACTAAAACGTTCAGAAAAATTTCTTGAAACAGACAAACCCAACAGAATTTCATGATAAAGAGAAAAACCCTGATGCATCGCTGAAAAAGCTGCAACAAAATGATTAACTGGATAAGTCAGATATAAACATTTTTCCGCAAGTGCTGTTGTAATATAACGGTTCTCAAAGATAAAACCCAATTGAGGTATGATCTTTGCTGATAAACACGCCGGATTATGAAAAGGTGACCAGTGCTTTAAATCTGACACAGAGGTGTTTGCAATTGAGGAAGAAGTTGGAATCGAGGATGTAATTTGTGCAAATGCAGATACCTGCACAAGATTCATCAGGATAAAGAAAATTTTTCTCATCAACATAAGGTTTAAGTTTTAAAATATAAACAATCAGACTTCAAAAATATTAAACAACAAAAGAATGTACAAATTTTTACTTATTAAATTCAATATCATTACAACTTTTTAAATTTTATGCTGAAAAAATCATTAAATAATTCTTACTTATATAATTAAATTTAATTATTTGTTTTTTGAATCAAATTTTATACTTTTGCATTGATGTTTAAAAAGCTCAACATATTGATTTTATTGGTTTTCATGACAGTTTTTTTTGCTATGTTACCTGCACAGCAAAAGCATGAGCCATTACCTCCGGGAAGCCAGCGTCTTGCAGTACAGATTTTTGGAAATGATACTGTATATCTGGCATTTCTAAGAGACATTTATGTATTTCCAAGATTAAGAAGTAAAAGGCAGGAACAATTTTTTTGGCGTACTGTCAGAGACGTTAAGAAAGCGCTACCTTATGCAAAAATTGTAAGTACTGAACTAATCAGGGTTAATACATTGCTGGAAGACATTCAAAAAGAAAGTGACAGAAAGAAATATCTGGCACAATATGAAAAAGAAATTTTCAAAAGATATGAACCTGAACTGCGTAAACTTACAATCAATCAGGGAAGGATGCTCCTGAAATTGATTGATCGGGAATGTAATTCAACTTCTTATGACCTGATAAAAAGCTATCGAGGAAGTATTTCCGCCTTTTTCTGGCAAGGTGTTGCACGTATATTTGGTTCCAATTTAAAGTCAGAATACGATGCCGATGGAAATGATCGAATTGTTGAAAGAGTCATTTTGTTGGTCGAAGCGGGTCAATTGTAGTGTTTATATTAATTTTAATTTATGAAAAAAAATCTGATTCAATCTTTTAAAAGTTTGTTTATTCGTTCATTTGATGATGAACTTACTGATTCTCAAAAAAATATCGTTCGCGCAGAAATTAGGATCAAAAAGCAAAACATTTCAGACACTTTCAAAAAAGAACAAGCTGAAGCTGTATATCTAAAAATTGAGCAGATGCCAGAGTTTAAAAAGGCAAATACGATCCTTATGTATTGGTCTGTGTCTGATGAATTACCTACCCATTCTTTTATAAAAAAATGGAGTAACACAAAAACTATTTTACTCCCAATTGTGAAAGGTCATCACATGACAATTCGTCCTTTTGTTTCTGAGGATATGCTTACAATGGGAAATTTAAAAATTATGGAACCTATGTCAGGACGGGATTACCTAAAAACCGTAGATATTGTAATTGTACCAGGTGTTGCCTTTGATCGAAAAAAGAAAAGAATTGGCCGAGGTAAAGGATATTATGACAGATATTTTAAAAACAAACGTATTAAAAAATGGGGGATCGGTTTTGATTTTCAGCTTTACGAAACGATCCCGTCAGCTTCATACGATATCAAAATGGATAGGGTTATTACTCCGTCGGAGACGATCTGGTAAGTTCCGGTTCTCCTTTTCGATAATAATATACCAAGCCATATTCACGGCATTTTTCTAATTTATCAAAAGGATGCATGTCTTTGTAAAAAGCTTCTACCTGATTCCATATTTCCAGGATAATTTCGTCACCTTTCTTTCTAAGACTGACAAGCTCTTCCCATTGACGAGCAGTTGAATTCTGATAAATTTTTTGCGTGGATTTATATTCCTTGAAAATTTCATAATGAACCTTTACTTTTGCTATTGCAGGATTATAAATGGGAAGTCCTCCGTTCCGGATGCGTTCATTCTCTCCATCAATTATGCATTTACCCCAATGTAGCAACGCTGATTCAGTACTTAAATCAGGGACATTATGAACTTCCGGATCCAATTGATAAAATAATTTGTGTTCTTTTTTTATGTCACCACGGATAACAGCCAGGTTAAAAACTTGAATAAAATGAGAAATATACAGACGAACATTGTGTATAATCTGTTGATATCTTTTATTCGCGTTTATCTGATTTTCAAGGGTTTGTTGGTATTGTAACTGTTGTTTCTCAAAAACCGACAGGAAATTCTTTGCCTCAAGAATAGTCTTAAATGCGACAACATGGTTATTGTAGCCTAATTTATCTTCTTTCTGGATGACGGCTCGTAGGGCTCTTAATCTTGATTGGTCAGTATTGGGTAAACGGCGGTATGGCATGAAAAAATTTAACTGATTAAGTGATCTATCTTGAAAAGTTCACACAATTGCAAAGATATATAAATTAATCGTTTCTAAACATTAATTTTTCAGCTAATTTTCTCAATTCCTGTTTTTTATTAGATGATACACTTACTTTTTCAAGATTTGCGATGGCCTTTTCATAATAAATATTCATTGCTTCTTCGCATATTTTTTTAACTCCCAGTTGATTATAAATTTCTGTCACTTCGTGAATCTTTTTAGAGGGTTCAGGATTTGAAATATTCAACCAGTAATTCAATTTTTTCTGAATTTCTCCCTGAGCTGTTTTTTTTGCATGAATAAACAAATAAGTCTTTTTATTGCATAAAATATCTCCTCCAACCTGTTTTCCAAATTTTTCTGTATTACCATACACATCCAAGAGGTCATCCTTAAGCTGAAAAGCAATTCCGATGTTGATACCAAAATCATACAAGCGATTTGCATCTTCTTTGGTTGCACCTCCAATGATGGCTCCTGTTTTCAAAGAGCAACCAAGCAACACCGCCGTTTTAAGCCGTATCATTTCCAGGTATTCTTCCGGTAAAACGTCTTCCCGCTGTTCAAATTCCATGTCGTATTGCTGTCCTTCACATATCTCTGAGGCAGTTGTGGTAAATAAATGCAAGACTTTTTTCAAATATGAGGTGGGAGCTTCTAACAGCAGTTCATACGCCATAATTTGCATTACATCTCCCGAAAGTATCGCTGTA
>JAQWCZ010000040.1 GCA_028705705.1 Paludibacter sp. | reverse complement strand
AAAGGAAAACGAAGCACTTAATGATTTAGCGGAGAGCGGAGAGCGAATAACGAATAGCGGAATTCGCCCCGAAGGGGCAGCTTAATTCAACCCAATGGCAACGCCTTGGGTTAATGGTAACACACATACCCAGAGCGCCCTGTAAGGGCAGTTTAATAGTAATTAGTTTAAAGGTTAAAGATTCAAACGTTCACTATTCACTAACTTCACTATTCACTAACAGACACTTTATTAATGCAATAAATTGTTAAATAAAACGCATCCTTTACCGGTATTTTTTTTTCATTAAAAGTAAATCATTACTTTTGTTGCTGCTTTTAAAGTAAAAAAATAATTTATTTAGAATAATACCGTTAAATAGCTGATAACATTCTACTATTACTCAATATAAGAATAATGCTGAAAAAAATCAGAATCTATTTATCATTGGTATGGCTGATCGTTGCAGGAAATCTGCATGCACAGGAAATTTATACAACTGAATTGGGATTCCACGGAGGTGGATCTTATTTTCTGGGAGACGTAAAATCTAAATCATTTGATTTCCAGTCTGATTATGGAATAACGTTCAGGTATGTTTTCAACCAGCGCCTTTCGTTACAGGCCGATTATCATAACACATCGATCGCTGGTGATTATGTGCAACCAAACAAAAACATAGCAAATCCTAACGTATTTATTAATCAAAGCATAAATGCACTGGATTTTACATTCGCTTTTAATTTTATGGATTACGGACAGTTGGATTATATTTTAAAAAGCAGCAATCATTCTGCCTATCTCTTTATGGGCGTAGGACTGATTCAACTGCCGGACAACAACATCAACAAACTGAATTTTAGTATTCCGGTTGGTTTTGGATACAAGTTCAAATTGTCGAACCGTTTACATTTAAACCTGCAATGGACACACCGGCTCATGCTTGCCGATAATATCGAAGGGCATACTGCTTTGAATAATCCATTACAGCTAAATGGTTCGAATATTTTTAATAATGATCACCTGGGCACTGCCACCATCGGTTTAAGCTACGGTTTATTCAGAAGAAAATGCAAGTGTCTGAATTATAACTAACTGATTTCATGTCAACATACAAAGATAAAATTGATTTATCCCGCTTACCACAACACATCGCCATCATCATGGATGGGAATGGACGCTGGGCTAAAGAAAAAGGATATCCACGGGTATTCGGACATAAGAACGGTGTTAAGTCGGTGAGTGTCATTACAGAAGCGGCTACCGAACTCGGCATCAGATACCTTACATTGTATGTTTTTTCTACTGAAAACTGGGGCAGACCACGCGAGGAAGTCAGCGCGTTGATGGAACTACTGGTGGATTCAATAGATAAGGAAACCGCCAGGCTGATGAAAAACAATATCCGCTTGATGACCATCGGAGATCTTAATCGCCTGCCGGAAAAAGTACGCGCTAAATTAGTGGAATGTAGCCGTGTTACTTCCGGAAACACCGGACTCACCCTGATTTTGGCGCTGAGTTATTCTTCCCGTTGGGAAATTAAGAATGCCATTCAACACATGGCAACTGACGTAAAACAGGGTAACATCAATCCGGAAGATATTTCAGAGGAATTGATTTCATCCTACATGCTTACCAAAGACATCCCCAATCCTGATTTGCTCATCAGAACCAGTGGAGAAATCAGACTCAGCAACTTCCTGCTTTGGCAGATTGCTTATGCTGAATTATATTTCACGGAAAAGCACTGGCCGGCATTCAGGAAAGAAGAGTTTTACAAGTCAATTGTAAATTATCAGAAAAGAGACCGTCGTTTTGGTAAATAAATATCATTAAAATTGCGCAATACTAACAATATGTCCCAAAGATACTTTTTTTTACTTGTTCTTTTCAGCTTGTTTTTTCTCAAAACAACTTTTGCCCAACAAAACGATAGTGCTGACAGTTTGGCAATGCCTGAGATTAACTATGGCTCAACCCCTCAGAAATTAGAAATTGCCGAAATCACTATAACTGGCGCGGATAATTACGAAGACTTTGTATTGATTGGTTTTTCCGGTCTTTCAGTCGGTGATGTCATTACTGTTCCCGGAGAATCCATAACTGAAGTGGTAAAAAGGTTTTGGAAACAAGGTTTATTCTCGGATGTAAAAGTATTTGCAACAAAAATTGAAGATGGCAAGATTTGGTTGAATATAAAACTTAAACAACGTCCCCAGGTTTCAAAAATCAATTATAAAGGGCTGAAAAAGGGAGAAATTGATGAATTGAGTACCCGTCTTGGCATTGTTGAAGGAAATCAGATTACCCCCAATATTTCTGACAGAGCCATACTGGTTATCAAAAAGTATCTGGAAGAAAAGGGCTTTATGAATGTGGAAGTCAACGTTTATCAGCGTAATGACCCGGAGAAACCGAATCATGTGATTGTAGATATTGAAGTGGACAAAAAAATCAAAAACCGGGTAAAACAAATCATCATCAATGGGAACAAAGCGCTGTCTTTCAACCAGATCAACCGAACTATGAAGAAAACCAATGACAACAACTGGCGCAATTTTTTCCGTACTAAAAAATTTGTGCGTGAAGAATATGAGAAAGATAAAGTTGCCCTGATAGAAAAATACAACGAAATTGGTTACCGGGATGCTTATATTGTGGCTGATAGTGTTGTAGCGATCGATGATAAAAGTGTACAGGTACACATTACTGTTGATGAAGGTAAAAAATATTATTTCAGGGACATTAAGTGGGTTGGGAATACCATTTATCCTTTTGAATACCTTAATGAAGTGTTGAACATCAAAAAAGGAGATGTTTATAACTACAAAGAATTGATGAAAAGCCTGCAAACGGATGAGAATGAAGCAGTAAGTAAATTGTATCAGGACAAAGGCTATCTTTTCTCAAACATCGAACCGGTTGAAGTCATGATTGAAAACGACTCTATCGACTTTGAGATGCGGGTTTATGAAGGAAAACAAGCAACTATCAATGCCGTAAACATCAAAGGAAATACCCGTGTTTATGAGCATGTAGTTCGTCGGGAATTATATACCAAGCCAGGACAGTTGTACAGTCAGTCCGACATCATGCGTACCTACCGCGAATTAGCAGGGATGGGTCATTTTGATCCTGAAAAAATCAAACCGGACATTCAGCCGGACCCGGAAAACGGTACCGTAGATATCACCTACGAACTGGAAACAAAAGGGAGTGACCAAATCGAATTCTCAGCAGGTTGGGGTGCAACCGGCATCGTGGGAACCTTGGGATTGAAATTTACCAATTTTGCTATTCAAAACTTATTCAGACCGGAAACTTACCGCATCGTACCCCAGGGGGAAGGGCAGACTTTCTCCATCAATGCCAGGACAAACGGGCAGTCATATTCCTCTTTCAGCGCTTCATTCCTGGAACCTTGGTTAGGAGGGAAAAGACCGAACTCTTTATCTGCTTCCGTTTATTATGCAGCTCAGACTGGCGTAAGTAAACGTTTCTATGAAAGTATGCAAAATTACATGTATTCTCCCTATAATTACGGATATGGTTATAGTGGCTATGGCTATGGAAGCAGCAGTTATGGTGGTTACAACAACTACAGCGATGCCTATTCCTCTATGTATCAAAATGAGATGGACCCCGGCATTTATATGCGTACCCTGGGCGCTTCGTTGGGATATGGGAAAAGACTCAACTGGCCGGATGATTATTTCTCATTCTATGGAGAATTATCATTCCAGCGTTTTATGTTGAGTAACTGGGCCTATTTACCTCCTTTGACTGACGGGAACTATAACAATTTAAGTCTTAATTTGACTTTAAGCAGAAACTCTATTTTCAACCCGATTTATACGCGCAGGGGATCCTCATTCAGCCTGGGATTGAAAATAACTCCTCCTTATTCCATACTCAATGGTAAAGATTATACCGACAAAACCATGACTGACCAGGAACGTTACAAATTCATTGAATATCACAAATGGACACTGAATGGTAAAACATTTACTCCGCTTACTGTTGATGAAAAGCTTATTCTGATGACCAGGGTCATGTTTGGATATTTAGGACACTATAATATTAACGCACGCTCGCCTTATGAAACCTATTATATGGGTGGAGATGGTATGTCGGCATACACAAGTTACGGTACAGAATACATTGCCATGCGCGGATACGAAAGTGGCTCGTTGGTTCCATTGGATCCTGAACGTGAAACAAGAATTGGGTATTTGTATAACAAATTTACCATGGAGCTCCGCTACCCGCTTTCACTCGAACAATCAGCAACCATTTATGTGCTTGGATTCCTGGAAGCCGGAAACAGTTTCAATAAAATCAAAAATTACAACCCCTTTGATTTGAAAAGAGCTGCGGGTGTCGGTGTGCGCATCTTCTTACCTATGTTTGGTATGATGGGTATTGACTGGGGTTATGGATTCGATAAAAACACAACCGGAGAAATCAGCGGTAGTCAGTTCCATTTTGTATTGGGTCAGGAATTATAAAATCTGGCAGGATATTTGAAACACATCATCCACATGTAAAAAATTTGATTCATTATTCATAAATCCAAACAGTTATGAAAAAAATTATTTTAATCACGGTTATCTTTGTTGGTATGGTAACTTCTACCGTAGCTCAGAAATTTGCTATGGTTGACATGGAATACATCCTGAAAAACATTCCATCTTACGAAACTGCCAATGAACAATTGAATATTATTTCCAAGAAATGGCAATCGGAAGTTGAAACCAAAACGCAAGAAGTACAGAATCTGTACAAAAACTATCAAACCGAACTGGTATTTCTTTCCGAAGAAATGAAAGTGAAACGGGAAGAAGAAATCATTGCAAAAGAAAAAGAAGCCCAAGAGTTGAAACGAACTTATTTTGGACCGGAAGGAGAACTCTTCAAAAAAAGACAAAGTCTGATGAAACCTATTCAGGATGAAATATACAACATCATTCAGGAGTTAAGCAGGGAAAAAGATTACAGCCTGATAATTGACAAAGGTTCAGCCATGCATATCATTTTCAGTTCTCCGAAAATAGACATCAGCGATGAGGTACTCACAAAGTTGGGATATTCAAAATAATGTATTATTTTTGCGCACATTTCAAATTAAGAATTTAAAATAAAAAATAAATAATAATTTTTACAGACATGATTAAGAAAATTGTTTTCATAATGCTGTTAGCATTACCTTTCAGCTTGGTTGCACAAGACAAACTTGCTTACGTTAACGTTCAGGAAATATTTCAGGTAATGCCTGAATTAACAGAAATTGAAAAAACAATAGCTGATTTGAACGAGCAATACAAAAAAGAGCTTGATAAAATGTATGAAGAATACTACGCAAAAGCTAAAGAATATCAGGATAATCTGGCAACCATGGCAGAAACCATCAAAACAAGGCGTCAGGGAGAAATTGCCGATATTGAAAAAAGAATCGGAACTTTCCAACAAACTGCCAATGAAGAACTTCAACGCAAGCAAATGGAACTCGTTAATGCACTTCGCGAAAAAATCCTGAAGGCAACGGCTGAAGTCGGAACAGAAAATAATTATACTTATATCTTCGACCTGAGTACTCAAACAATTGCCTATCATTCCCCAAAGGCTGTGGATGTTACTCCTTTGGTGAAAAAGAAACTGAGCATTAAATAAACATTACATATAACAAAAAACGACATAGGAGGAAAAGATTTTTTCCTCCTATGTCGTTTAGGGACTATCCGGGATACTTATGTTATCTGCCAACTACAAGATGTTGAAGTGACCTGCTCCTGATTCGCATTATTTACAGATTCTCCTCTATAAGCGTGATTTTTTGTTCAATCAGACGTGCTTCTTCTTTCAGGGCTTCAATCTTACGTTCCATATCCTTTATCAAACCATTTCCTTTTTTGTTGGATGCCGACAGGAATCCAATATTGTTTTCGTAAGTTGAAATTTCTGATTTCAGATGTTCATAAGCTCGCATGAGCTTTTCGCGTTCACGCAGTAATTTATTTTCTCCTTTGGTTGACATGTCCTTTAGGTTTGATTTGAACGTGTCAAGGCGACGCTGGTTGGTGTCTACATTGAGTTTCTCGAACATTTTATCTACTGCTGTACGATATTCTTTGTAGATTTTATCTTTATCGCGGAAAGGTACATGGCCAATTTCATTCCACTGAGCGAGATATTCTCTGAGGGTCGTTAAAATATCTGCAGGATCTTTATCTGTAGCAAGATCAAGTTCTTTGATTTGGGCTATCAATGCTTTCTTTTTGGTAAGATTTTCAAGTTCTTCTGTCCGTTGACCGGAAGTGTTCTTTTGTTTTTGTTCGAAGAAGTAATCACAAGCGGATATAAAACGCTTCCACACTTCATCGGAATATTTTTTAGCAACAGGACCAATGGCCTTCCATTCCTTTTGTAAATGAATGAGTATTTCTGTCGTTTCTTTCCAGTCTGTACTATCTTTTAATTGTTCAGCCTGTTCACACAAAGCTTTTTTCTTTTCGAGATTGTCATTCAGAATGTTTTTAGAAGCTTTGTAGAATTCTGCCTTTGCATTAAAGAAAGCATCGCAGGCTGCACGGTAACGTTCAAAAATTTT
The DNA here is from genome assembly GCA_028705705.1 of Paludibacter sp. Classification (GTDB taxonomy): domain Bacteria; phylum Bacteroidota; class Bacteroidia; order Bacteroidales; family Paludibacteraceae; genus Paludibacter. Next base: position 5,497 of record JAQWCZ010000040.1, on the reverse strand, counting down.
ATGATTCATTTTGCGGGGAGCAAATCCGATGGTTCTCCACTCTTCCTGCCATCCCATGATAATTTTAGTGGCATCATCCCAGGCTTTATAACTATTGAGCGATGCAAAATCAAATTTTTCAATTTTTTCGCATAATGTTGTCTTTGCAATCAGATTATCTTCTTCAATTTTTCGTATATCGTCAAAATGACCCTGATGTTTCCGGTTAATTACAGCCGAAGCTGCCTTAAAACGATTCCAGATTTCTTCCCTGAATTCTCGTGCTACCGGACCTGTTTCACGCCATTCATCATGCAACTTTTGTAATTGATGAAATGCAGATATTACATCTTCCTCATCTGCCAAACGTTCAGCCGATTCACAAATAACAGTTTTTAATTCCAAATTTTTCTTGAAATCATATTCACGAAGTTCGTTATTTATTTTAATTAAATCCCAAAATGTTTCCTGATTGGCAGCATAGGATTTCCATAAATCATTCACATGCTCCTGTGGTACCTGACCTATTGATTTCCATTTTTTCTGTAAATCCCTGAATTCGTTGATATGTAAAGAAACATCATCATTACTTTCGACCAACACTTTCATTCTATCTAAAATGTGTTGTTTTTGAATGAGGTTATTTTCTTTATCTGCTTCAGTTCTTGCTATCAATGCTGCTTTTCTCGACTTAAACTCATTCATCAACGATTTCAACTCATCATCAAGCCCATCTTTTACCGGTTTATAATCGAGTTCTTCGCCTCCTTCTTCAAGGAATAATTTTTTATTTTCCTCATTTTCAGCTTTTAACTTCTTATAGAAAAGCTGCTTGATTTGTTCAACCTCTTCTTTGATTGCATCCACTTCTTTTAAAAGTAACTGTTTCAAATATGCCACTAATTCCTCGCGCGACATGGCATGTAAATCAATAGATTCTGTTCCCTGAAGCGTTTGTTCTTCTTTTGATTCTTCTTCGACATTTAATCCTTCATCAACTTTTGATTCTTCAACCGATACAGGATCGGCAACTTCTTCATCTGCTGTTGATTCAACAGTTTCAGGAACATTTTCGTCCGGTATTTTTTCTGTTTCAGGCATTTCCGGTTGAACCGATTCAACTGTCTGATCCATAGAAATATCACCCGTCTCAGGTGAGTTTGTCTGCGCGGGTTGTTGTGTCAAATCGTTGTTGTCGATTTTAGCATCCTTGTTTAGTTCAAGTGGGTCCATTTTAGCAATTTTTTCAGAAAAAAAATTTCATTAAGAAAAGTTTTTATATTGATGTTATTGTATTTAACTTTACAAAAATAGATTAAATTTTTAAATATCCTTGTGTTTTATTAAAAAAACCTTTTCAGTCGTTCAGGATATGTCCCATTCTTTTCTTCTTGGTTTCCATATAAAACTTATTATGAGGATTCGGTTTAATTATCAGAGGAACATTCTCAACAATGGTTAGATTATAGGCTTCCAGACCGATTCTTTTGACTGGATTATTCGACATCAGCTTCAATTTCGTCACCCCCAGGTTCATGAGTATCTGCGCTCCCACACCATAATCCCGTTCATCGGCATTAAACCCGAGGTGTAAATTCGCATCCACGGTATCCAGTCCCTGTTCCTGTAGTTTATAGGCTTTTATTTTATTCATCAGTCCAATGCCCCTACCTTCCTGATTCATATATACCAATACTCCTTTCCCTTCTTTTTCAATCATCTGCATGGCTAAATGGAGCTGCTCTCCACATTCACATCGCTGTGATCCAAAAATGTCACCGGTCATACAGGAAGAATGTACCCTGACTAAAATCGGCTCATCTTTACTCCATGTTCCCTTAATCAATGCCACATGTTCCATCCCATTGGAAATCTGGCGAAAAGGTATCAGTCGGAAGTCTCCATAAGCAGTTGGGAGTCCGACTTCCACTCCTTTTTCGACTAATGATTCAGTTTTGAGGCGATAGGAGATCAGTTCGGCTATACTAATTATTTTCAGATTAAACTTCTTTGCCAGTTCTATGAGTTCAGGTAAACGAGCCATAGAACCATCTTCATTCATAATTTCAATCAAAGCTCCGGCAGGATATAATCCCGCCATTCTGGCCAAATCGACCGCAGCTTCAGTATGGCCGGCACGACGAATAACCCCGCGTGTTTTAGCCCGCAACGGGAAAATATGACCAGGGCGACCAAAAGTTTCCGGTTTAGACGCCGGATCACATAAAGCGCGGAGTGTAGCAGCCCTGTCCTTCGCGGAAACACCGGTTGTACAACCTTCGAGCTTATCAATTGTGACTGTGAATGGCGTAGCATGTACAGAAGTATTATTGGAGACCTGCATATCCAGATCCAGATCTTTACATCTTTCTTCTGTCAAAGGCGCACAAAGCACACCACGACCATGTGTGATCATAAAATTGACGATTTCAGGCGTAATTTTCTCAGCAGCACAAATAAAATCTCCTTCGTTCTCGCGATCTTCATCGTCAACAACTATAATCACTTTACCTTTTTTAATGTCCTGAATGGCCTCATCAATTGTATTTAAAAACTTCTTCATAAACAAAAATTATTTTGTTTTTTCAATTTCATCTTCAATAGAAATCCGGATGAATTGATATATTTTTACTTTAATTGCATGAAAAAACTTCATGTATGTTTCGGGATTAAACAAAGTGGCATCGACCGCCGCTTTATAGGTCAGAAAAACCCCGATTGGGAATAATACTGCCGAACTGAGCCACATACCCTGATAAGCTTCCCAGATATTTTCTCTTGCCATTTTATAACCTGTCAAGTCAATGATGTAATAAATCACGAACATCAATACAGATATAACCACCGGGAAACCAAAGCCACCCTTGCGAATGATAGCGCCCAAAGGGGCTCCGATAAAAAAGAAAATCAGACAGGCAAAAGATAGTGCAAATTTTCGGTGCCATTCACTGGCGTGCCTGTTCATATACATCTGAGGTTCTCCAAGCATTAGTTTGTTGTACTGAATGTAATCAAGCATGCTTTTTGACCGCTCTATCGCATGATCAACCGCCATTATCATTTGATTCTTCTCCAAATTCAAAAATGCTGAATCAGGATTCATGTTAGACAGATCTGCATCCGGTTTTTCTTCGAATGATAATTGCTGTCCAAAATTTCCTGTAAAATATTTGTATTGCAGCATTTCCTGCACCTGAGAAGCGCTCCTTACTTCTATAAGTCTCTTAATAGAATCGATTGAATGAGACAATTCTTTAATATTTTTACTGATATGTTGATCCTGTAGTAAAGACTCATCATACCGGTTAAATTCTGAATCAAAGTCATATAAAATTTCTTTCAGGGTAAAAGTCTCCCTTCGATATGGGATACTCTTGGTACCAGCTAGTTTCTGTTGCTTTAGATTTTCGAAGCTTTCACCATTGTATAGTGTAAGCAATAAATATTTCTTATCTCCGGTCGTTTGAATTTTACCAGAATCAGCTAACAATACAGCAGCATTGTCAAAACCATTTGAAAAATCATATATCATCAGGTCTTTTAATAGTCCTTTATCTTTTGCCCGAACATACAAGTTCACACCATTAATTCCTGAATAAAACTCTCCGACAGGCACATCCAGTTCTGGTGATTTATGGCGGATAGAGAACAACAAGGTGTACATGTTTTTTTGTGATTTGGGCAACACATGATTGGAAAAGAAAAAAGCGCCAATAACAATTAAAACGACGGAAATCATGAGCGGACGAATGATCCGAAACAATGAAATACCGGCAGATTTCATCGCGGTCAATTCAAAGTTCTCCCCCAAATTACCAAATGTCATCAGCGAAGCCAATAAAAGCGCCAGTGGTAAAGCCAGCGGAACCAGGGTCATGATGGCATACATAAAAAACTCTGCCAGCACATCCCATCCGATACCTTTACCAACCAAATCCGCGAAATGCTTCCACAAAAACTGCATCAGCAGGATGAAGATGACAATCAGAAAAGTCATCACAAAGAGCGTGAAGAAGTGTTTGAGGATGTATAAATCGATCTTTTTTATGACAGTCATTCGTATTTGCTTTGGACGTGCAAATTTACTTTATTTTGTTCAATAAACAAAGGAGAGAAAAATCGAATTGGAATGTTGTTATATATCGTTGATAAAGGTTACTCCAAACTGGGTAAAAAAAGCTGTTAAGTTTATGATGTACTGAGTGAATAATCAGGAATTCAAATAAACAACCCAGGATCATGCTAAGACTTGATTTTTACCGGAATTGTAAAATAAAACGCTGAACCTTTACCTTCCTTACTTGTAACCCCTATATTACCACCGAGCGTTTCCACAAATGCTTTAGAAATTGCCAATCCAAGCCCTGCGCCCTGTCTGGCCATTTTATCTTCCGGATCTGCCTGTATAAAACGTTCAAAAATCACTTTCTGTTTGTCATCAGGGATACCGATTCCTGTATCTTTAACAGCACAATTCAGGTTATTGTTTTCAATTTGACAATGCAGCTCAATTGAGCCTTTTTGAGTGAATTTTATCGCATTTTTTAACAAATTAGTCAGGATAGATAAAACTTTATCCCGGTCGGTTAGGATTATCGATTCTTTTGAAATTTTACAGCTAAGGTTGAATTGTAGTCCTTTTTCTTCTATCTCCGGCTTAAAAAAGTCACAAACATAATCAAAGACTTCACTCACTTTCATAGGAGTTTGATGAATACTAACCATTCCTGTTTCAATTTTTGAAATTTCGATGATATCATTGATGAGATTCAACATGCGCTGACCCGATTTTTCAATGATCTGGATGTATTGATGTTGCTTATCAACCGACAAATCCGGGTTTCTCAGCAAATCAGCAAAACCCAGGATTCCATTCATAGGTGTTCGGATTTCATGGCTTAGATTAGCTAAAAATGCAGATTTCAATCGCTCACTTTCTTCTGCTTTTTGTTTGGCATTCTCAAGTTTAATATTAATTCTTTTATATTGTTCATTTTTTTTCTCCAATATTTTTTCATAGCGTTTTCTTTCAGTTATATTCACGCCAATACTTGCTACTCCTTCAATCACTCCATGCTCCGAAAAGAAAACATTGTTAACCCATGAGATATATAACACATTACCATCTTTGGTGAGTATTTCATTTTCAATATTTTTATCTATCTGTTTATTTGTTATACTATCTGTAAAAATTTGATATACATTAACTCTATCGGAATCCGGTAAGAATTTTTTAAACCAGTTCTGATTGATGATTTCATCCCTGCTAAAGCCGGTAATCTGAGATAAATAATGGTTACAATATCGTACGTGGCCATCAACATCAAGCAATAATGACACGATATTCCCACTTTCGAGTACGTTGACTAACCTCCGCTCTAACTCTTTAAGTTTTACCATCGCCTTTCTGTTCCTGACATTGAAATACTGTCGCAACATAAGCAACCCAATCAAGACTGTTGCAGGCGTATAAATAAGAATTAAAGGTAATGCTAAAATCTTAAGTGTATAATTAATT